>DATCBF010000211.1:0-4043 GCA_036512025.1 Solirubrobacterales bacterium | reverse complement strand
GGCTGACATCGCTGGAACGGGCGGCCTCGGGCGGCTGGTGATGACACTGGGCCTCGGCGTCTGGGCTGCCGAGGAGGTGATCGCCGGAGTCAACATGTTCCGCCGGCTGCTCGGGGCCGGAGTGCTCATCTCGATCGTCCTCCGGCTGGGGGGCGTTGGCTGATGCCCACCGGCGCGACGCGAGCCAGCGCCGCAGTCACACCGTCAGCACGGCGAGGTATAGCGATCGCCGCAAATGCCCCACTCGTAGTAACCGGGATAGTGTTCGCCGTCGTAGTAGCTGCCGGGAATATGCTGGAGCGCACGGTGGTCATACCGCCATTTTCCGCGGTACTTGAACTTGATCACCATTCGTGTGAAGAGGCCATCGCGCGGCCGGCGAACACGCACCATGGCTCGATATGGGTGGAAGTGACCTCCCGCGCAGCTCGGTCGGCAGTTGTTTAGCCAGGCGTAGCCATGGGCGATTCCCGATCGGCGCCCCCACGAAAGCCAATGCAGCCCACCTCGGCCCTGATTGCGCGGCGACGTCTGACGGCCGGCCAGGTAGCCCGTGCCATCGCCGGTGTAGCTGACGATACGAGGCCGCACCTGCAGTGGATGTTCAAGTTCCTGAGTCGCCAATCGGACGTTCGAATCCGCATTGGCAACAGGACTACAAACACAGCAGAGGAAGAGCGCAAGCAGGAGGAATGACGACAGGTACCGGGCGGACGGTGGAGGAGATGGGCGCATACAGACCCGACAATACCATCGCCTATACGCCTATACGTGTCAGTACCATACGGTTTAGGGGCGATCGGGAGATGGTTCAACCGGGAGCCGGTTCCGCGGCACTACGGCTTTGGCTGCACCGCAGTCGGCTGCGAAAGCCGGCGAAACAGGGTTCGAATGTGAGGTGCAGACCGTGCGGATCCGGGGGCATGGCTGAGCGCCTCGAAGTAACCTGGACGCATGCTCGCGATCAAGCGGATCTATGCGGCGCCCGAGGGCGCCGACGGTCTCCGGGTCCTCGTCGACAGGTTGTGGCCGCGTGGAGTCAGCAAGGAGGCAGCCGCGCTCGACCTCTGGATGAAAGAGATTGCCCCTACTCCCGAGCTGCGGACTTGGTTCGGACATGAGCCAGAGCGTTTCGAGGAGTTCTCCGATCGCTACCGGGCCGAGTTGGAGGCGAGCCCGGCGCTCGATCGCCTGCTGGAGATGGCGAGAGAATCCGAGTCGCTGACACTGCTCTACGCGGCCCGCGATCCGGATTGCAATCACGCTGCGGTCCTGCGCGATTTCGCGCGCGACGCTCTGGCGACGTAGCCGGGTTTGCGCATGCCCCCGACGATCGACGAGCTGACGGTTGCGGATCTGCCGGACGCCTGGTCGGCGCTTGGATTCGAGCTCGACGGCGAGACCTGCGTCCTCGGGGAGGTGCGGATCCGGCTGGCGGGCCCGGACGCCGGCAAGGGGCTGGCCGCCTGGTCGCTGCGCGAGATCGAGGGGATCGAGCTGGACGGGCTGCCGACGACGCGGTCCGTTCGCCCGCCGCCGAGCGAACAGCCGGCCCACGCCAATGGCATTACCGCGATCGACCACGTCGTCGCGATCACGCCCGCGCTCGAGCGGACGGTCGCCGCGCTGCGGGGCGCCGGCCTCGACCTGCGCCGCATCCGCGAGGAGCCGACGCCCGCCGGCGCTCCCCGGCAGGCCTTTTTCCGCCTTGGCGCGACCATCCTCGAGGTCGTGCAGGAGCCACCCGAGGCGATCGAGCGCGGGGGAGGGGATCGTCCTGCCTTCTTCTGGGGGCTCGCCCTTATCGCCCCCGATCTCGACGCGACCGTCGCCGGGCTCGGGGATCGCGTCAGCGAGGCTCGCCCGGCCGTGCAGCCCGGCCGCCGCATCGCCACCCTGCGCCGCTCCGCCGGCCTGGCGGTTCCGGTCGCGTTGATCACGCCGCCTGCCTGATAGTGGATTGGCCCCCTTTTGGGCCTATCCTGACCACACGACCATGACCCCTCGAAGCGATACGCAGCCCGATGTCGAAGTCGCGATCGTCGGTGGCGGCTTCTCCGGCATCGGCACCGCGATCAAGCTCGACCAGGCAGGCATCGATGACTGGATCGTGTTCGAGGAGGGGGACGGCGTCGGTGGCACCTGGCACTGGAACACGTACCCCGGCGTCGGCGTCGACATCCCCTCGTTCAGCTACCAGTTCTCCTTCGAGCAGCGCACCGACTGGTCACGCGTCTATGCGCCCGGCGGGGAGCTGAAGGCGTACGCCGAGCACTGTGTCGACACCTACGGCCTGCGCTCCCGGATCCGGCTGAAGACGAAGATCGCCGACACGGCCTTCGACGACGACCACCACCTCTGGCGCCTGACGACGGCAGACGGCGACACTGTCACCGCGCGGTTCTTGGTCGGCGCGACCGGCGTCTTCTCCCAGCCGAAGCCGCCCGACATCCCCGGGCTCGACACCTTCGCCGGGGCGGTGATGCACACCGCGCGCTGGGACCACGAGGCTGACCTGCGCGGCCGCAAGGTGGCGATCATCGGCACCGGCGCCTCCGCTGTCCAGATCATCCCTTCGATCGCGCCGGAGGTGGAGAAGCTGACGGTGCTGCAGCGCACCCCGATCTGGTGCCTGCCAAAGCCCGATGCGCGGATTGGATCGCGCGCGCGGCGGCTGCTGGGCCGGGTCCCGGGCGCGCGCGGCGCGGCGCGGGCCCTGAGCCAGGCCTACGTCGAGCTCAACTTCCCGCTGCCGGCGCATTTCCACGGCGTCGTGCCCTTCGCCACGGGAGCGGAACGCCTGGGGCTCTCGCACCTGCGCCGCCAGGTCCGCGATCCGCTGCTGCGGGAAAAGCTGACCCCGCGCTACGGGCTCGGCTGCAAGCGGCCGAGCTTCTCGAATGACTATCTGACGACCTTCAACCGCCCCAACGTCCAGCTCGAGACGACTCCGATCGAGGCGATTGTCCCCTCCGGCGTGCGCACCATGGACGGCGGCGAGCACGAGATCGAGGTGCTGATCCTGGCGACCGGCTTCCAGGTGTTCGAGAAGGGGAACATGCCCGCGTTCCCGGTTCGCGGCAGCAATGGCGTCGAGCTCGCGCAGTGGTGGGACGCAAACCGGCTCCAGGCCTATGAGGGCGCCAGCGTGCCCGGCTTCCCGAACATGTTCATGATCCTCGGGCCCTACGCCTTCAACGGCGCCAGCTATTTCACCCTGATCGAGAACCAGGCGCGTCACATAGTGCGCTGCCTGCGCCGCGCCCGCAGCACCGGGGCGACGTCGATCGAGGTCACCCGCGAGGCCAACCAGCGCTACTTCGAGACGATGCTGGCCCGTCGCGGCCGCCAGGTGTTCTTCCGGGACAGTTGCGCGACGGCGAACAGCTACTACTTCGACTCGCATGGCGATGTGCCGTTCCGCTCGGCGACGACGATCGAGGCCGCCTGGCACAGCGCCCGCTTCGACCTCGACGACTACCGCTTCACGCGGCTCGATCGTGAGATGCGGGCCGCGGCGGTCTGAGCCGGATGGCTTCCGACTTCAAGATCAAGAACCTGAAGGAGGTCGAAGCCTCCACCTCGGCCCCTCCCGGCCTGGAGGGGCGGCTCGCCCGCTCATACCTCGACTCCGAGCACCTCGGGGTCAGCTACTTCCGCTATGAGCCGGGCGTGCGCACCCCGTTCGGTCACAGCCACGGCGAGCAGGAGGAGGCATACGTCGTCGTCGCCGGCTCGGGCCGCGCCCGGCTTGACGAGGAGGTAGTCGAGCTTCGCCGGTGGGACGTGCTCCGCGTCGCGCCTAGGGTGGTGCGGGCGTTCGAGGGAGGTCCGGAAGGGCTCGAGCTGATCGCGATCGGCTCTGGCCGCGGCGAGGATGAAGGCGGCCAGACGATCGAGGGCTTCTGGGCCGACTGAGGGTCGCTCGACGGGAGGTCCCTCCAGCGGAGCCGCTAACCGGCTCGCTTCCTGCTCGAAAGATGCCCGCCGAGCGCTCCAAGGAGCATGCCGGCGATCGCGTCGATCACGATCAGCAGGGGCGG
>DATCBF010000210.1:0-21440 GCA_036512025.1 Solirubrobacterales bacterium | reverse complement strand
TGCTCGAGCCGCTGATGGAGCGGTCCCGCTGAGTCGCATCCTCGCCTACACCTCGCCCGCGCGCGGGCACCTCTTCCCGCTGACGGCGATCCTCGAAGAGCTTCGCCGTCGCGGCCACGAGCTGTCGCTTCGCACCCTCGCGGCGGAGGTCGAGCCGATGCGCTCTCGCGGCATCGACGCCCGCTCGATCGCGCCGGCGATCGAGGCGATCGAGATGGACGACTGGAGGGCGCGCCATCCGTTCCGTACCCCCGAACGGGCGGCGCGGGTGTTTGGCAGCCGGGCCGTCCTGGATGGCCCCGACCTTCGACGCGCGATCGAGGAGGTTCGTCCCGACGCCGTGATCGTCGATGTCGCGACCTGGGGAGCAATCGCCGCCGCCGAGGCATGGGGAGGCCCCTGGGCCTGCTTCTGTCCCTTCCCACTGATGCTCCCGTCCCCCGAGGCGCCTCCGCTGGGGCCAGGCCTGCGGCCGGCGCGAGGATCGCTCGGCCGACTCCGCGACCGCCTCGCCTCCTCACTCTTCGATCGTGGCTTCGACCGGCTTGTCCTGCGGCGGTTGAACGGCGTGCGGGCGACGCTCGAGCTGGGCCCGCTTGATCACGCCCTCGACATGTTCCGCTGCGCGCCGCTCCTCCTCTACATGACGGCGGAGCCGTTCGAGTACCCGCGCTCGGACTGGCCCGAGAGCGTCGTCATGGTCGGGCCGTGTGCCTGGGACCCGCCCGCGGAGTTGCCGGCCGAGCTGGCCGGGGTCGAGCTGCCGCTGGTGCTGGTGACGACCTCGTCGGAGTTCCAGGACGACGGTCGCCTGGTCCATACGGCGCTTGAGGCCCTGGCCGGAGAGCCCTTTCACGTTGTCGCCACGTTGCCGTCGGCGGATCCTGGCGCGCTGCGGCCTCCCGCAAACGCCACCGTCCTGCCCTTCGCGCCGCACGCCCCGATCCTCGCCCGATCCGCGTGCGCGATCACGCACGGCGGGATGGGGGCGACGCAGAAGGCGCTGGCGCTGGGAGTTCCGGTCTGTGCCGTCCCCTTTGGACGCGACCAGTTCGAGGTCGCCCGGCGGGTCGAAGTCGCCGCCGCCGGCAGCCGCCTGCCGGCCTCGCGATTGCGCCCCGACCGGCTGCTGGAGAAGGTTCACGAGGCGATCGCCAATCGCGCCGGCGCCGAACGGATCGCCCGGGCCTTTGCGGCTGCCGGCGGTCCCGTGGCGGCGGCCGATGCCTTCGAGCGGCGGCTGCTCCAGCCGGAATCGCGGCGCTAGGCGAGGATCAGGAGCCTGTCGTGCTCGCGAGAGCCAGGTCCAGCGCTGCCGCGATCCGCTCCGGGCATTCGATCTGGGGATAGTGGGCGGCCTCGGGTATCTCGATCGCCTCGACCCCGGGGCGCAGCGCCCGCAGGCCGTCGAGCACCTCCGTGCGAGCGACCGGGTCGAGCAGGCCCCAGGTGAGGGTCAGCGGGCCCGGCCAGTCGCGGATCGCCCCGTGCCAGCGATCGGTGAGGCGTTCGCGCTCGTCCATGTAGTGGATCAGCTTGTGGGCGATCCGGTCGCCGCCGCCGTGGGCGATCAGCGACCACTGGTCGGCGGCCTCCTCGGCGCTGAGCGGGTGCTGGGAGGAGAAGACCCGCGAGAACTGGGCGCGGAAGGCCCGCTCCGTCGTCAACCGCGCGAAGAGCGGGCCGAGCGGGCCTCGCAGCAGCCGCTGGCCGATCGTCGGCTTCGCCAGGTGCAAGAGCATGCTGCCGTTGAACAGCAGCGCCCCGGCGACCTCCAGGTCGAGCTCGCCGCGGAGGTCGCGGGCCATCAGCTCGGTGGCGACGGAGGTGCCCATGTCGTGGCCGACGAGGAAGACCGGCGGCGCCCCTTCGCGTCGCACCAGCTCTTCGACCGCGTCGGCCTGCCAGGACAGCGAGTAGACGTGATCGCGCGGCTTCTCGGAGAGGCCAAAGCCGAGGAAGTCGAGCGCCAGCGCGGCCCGGGCGGGCCGCAGCTCGAGCAGCTCTCGCCAGTCGTAGGAGCTCGACGGAAAGCCGTGGAGGAAGACAAGCAGCGGTCCGTCGCCGCGGCGGCGCCGCACGTACAGCCGACGGTCGAGAACGTCCTCGATCGTCCCCGTCTCCAACCAGTTCTGCGCCCGCTCCGTCAGCACCGCCGCAGAGACTCTCAGAAATCTCGCCGACTGCCGCCGTCTCTTCTAGTGTCTGCGCAATGGAGCGCACCGCGGTCATCACCGGGGCATCGAGCGGGATCGGCGCTGCCACGGCGAGGGTGTTGGCGGCGAGCGGCTACCGGGTGATCCTCGGGGCGCGGCGCCTGCGGCGGCTGGAGGAGTTGACGGCGGAGGTCGGGGGAGAGGCGATCGCGCTCGACGTCACCGACCCCGACTCGGTCACCGACTTCGTCGCCCGGGTCCCCGCCTGCGACGTTCTGGTCAACAACGCCGGCGGCGCCCTCGGGCTCGACCCGCTGCATGAGGCCGACGAAGAGAAGTGGCTGCGGATGTATGAGACGAACGTGCTCGGGACGATGCGGCTGACCCGGGCGCTGCTGCCGAAGCTGATCGCCTCCGGCGACGGCCATATTGTCGGCGTCACCAGCATTGCCGCCTTCGAGGTCTACCGCGGCGGCGCCGGTTACTCGGCCGCCAAGCACGGGCAGAAAGCGGTGCTCCGCACGCTGCGACTGGAGCTGCTCGGCGAGCCGGTGAGGGTCACCGAGATCGCCCCCGGCATGGTCGAGACCGAGTTCTCCGTCGTCCGTTTCGAGGGCGACGAGGAGGCCGCGGCCCGCGTCTACCGCGACATGGAGCCGCTGCGGGCGGAGGACGTCGCCGAGTGCATCCGCTGGGCCACGGCGCAGCCCTCCCACGTCAACATCGACGAGATCCTGATCCGCCCTCGCGATCAGGCCACCGCCACCGAGGTGCATCGGCGCCCTTCGTAGCCTTCGCGTTCAACCCAGCTCCGTGGCCAGCTCGGCAACCCGGCGCTCGATCTCGTCGCGGACACCACGGACCTCCTCGACGGGAAGGCCCTTGGGGTCTCGCAGTTCCCAGTCGAGGTAGCGCTTGCCGGGGATATAGGGGCACTCGTCGCCGCAGCCCATCATCACCACGACATCGGCCCACTCCGCATCGCTCTGGGTGAGCTTGCGTGGCCGGCGCTCGGAGAGGTCGATCCCCAGCTCGAGCATCGCCTCGACCACCTCGGGGTGAACGCGCTCCGCCGGCGTCGTCCCAGCCGAGCCCGCCTCGTGCCTGCCGGCGGCGGCGCGCTCGAAGAGCGCCGCGCTCATCTGCGAGCGGCCGGCGTTGTGCAGGCAGACGAAGAGCACACGGGTCATCCGGCCTCCGCCTCCGCCGCTGTCGGATGCCCTCCGCGGACGAGCTGGTAGGCGAGGGCGCCGATCGCTGCGCCGGCGATCGGGGCGGCGATATAGATCCAGAGGTCGTGCAGTTCGCCGGAGACGAGGGCGGGGCCGATCGAGCGGGCGGGGTTCATCGAGGCGCCGGTGATGGCGCCGCCGAAGAGGGCGTCGAGGCCGACCGTGCCGCCGATTGCGATCGCTGCTCCGGCGCCGACGGCGCGGGTGTCGGTCGCCACGGCCATGATCACGAACATGAGGAAGGCGGTGAGGACGGCCTCGTAGACGACGGCGCTGCCGGCGCCGACGCTGGGGATCGTGGCGCCGAGCTCGGCCGGTCGGCTCGGCCAGATCGCCAGCAGCAGCGCCGCCGCGGCGAGCGCGCCGAATAGTTGGGCGGCGATGTAGACGAGCGCCTCGCGGCGCGGGAAGTGGCGGCTGAGGGCGAAGGCCAGCGTCACCGCGGGGTTGAGATGGGCGCCGGAGAGATGGCCGGTGGCGTAGACCATGGCCATGATCACCAGGCCGAAGACGAGCGAGACGCCGACCGCGCCGAGGCTGCCACCATGCACGCTGTCGGTGACGATCGCCCCGCAGCCGGCGAAGACCAGGGCGAAGGCGCCGATCCCCTCGGCGGCGGCGCGGCGGTAGAGGTCCGGGCGCTCGTCCACGCGAGGACTCAGCAGCAGGCGGCCCGCGGCCGGTCCGAGGCGGAGGGGAGGGCCGCTCTGGTCGGTGCGGCGAAGACCTCGCGGACCGAGTCGAGCGCGCCGGGAACGAGGCTGAAATAGCTGAAGGTCCCGCGCCTCTTGCGAGCGATCAGCCCTGCCTCGACCAGCTGCTTGAGGTGATAGCTGACGGTGCCCTGGGAGAGGCCGAGCGCGGGCTGCACCTCACAGACGCAGACCGGCTCGCCGCCGGCGCGGAGCAGCAGGTTGACGATCTTCAGCCGGTGCCGGTCGGCGACAGCCTTGATTACGGTCTCGATCTCGATGGCGCGCTCATCGGAGAGCGAGGAGCCGGCCAGTGGCGTGCAGCACTCGATCACGGGGAGCTCGGACACGGTTGGGACGGTAGCAGTTCATTGATAAATTTCAATGAATGTTGGTTATATATTTAGATAAAACGGCTTGTTTTCTCAACAAGAGTTAAACTAGTGAAGCTATGTCCAGCGTCACTGAGAGCAAAAAGCTGGTCGACGGAATCGTCCGTCTGCGGCGTGTGGAGCGGATTCCGGCCGCCGCCGCCGACGTCCGCGCCGTCCGCCGCGACCTCGAGGCCCGCATCGGCGCGACGCTCTCGAGATCGCGGGCGGCGCTGATCCTCGGGGTCAGCCAGACCGCTCTGGACCGCTGGGTAGCCGCCGGCCAGATCCCGATCGTCCTCACCCCGGGAGGCCGTCGCGAGGTGCCGCGCCAGTTTGTCGTCGAGCTGCGCGAGTCGATCGACGAGCTGCGGGGGAAGGGTTGCGGGCGCCCGCTGGCGGCGGCGCTTGCCGCGCGGAGGAAGAAGGCGGCGAAGGTGGCCGTTGACCGGCGCCCGGCAGCTCCGCCGACTCCCAGGAGTCATCTGACGGCGGAGCGACGCAGTCGGGCCTCCCACCTGGTCGTCTCCCGGCGCCTTGACATGCCGATGGTCGAGGAGGCGCGCGAGCGGGTCGAGCGTCTGAGTGCCGAAAACCACCTCCACCCCCGCTACGCCGAGCGCTGGCGCGAGCTGCTCTCCCGTCCGATTGCCGAGATCGCCGCGGCGATCTCGGCCGATGACGATGACGGTCGAGACTTGCGCCAGAACAGCCCTTTCGCCGGTGTCCTGAACGAGCAGGAGCGGCGCCGGATCATCGAGACGGTTCGTTAGGCAGAGCTTGCGTCGCCTCGAGCTGGAGCACGTGATCAGGGCGGCGGCGACGGCAAGCGGCGACGATGAGCTGGTGATCGTCGGCAGCCAGGCGATCCTCGGCCAGTTCCCCGAGGCGCCCGCCTCGATGCTGCTCTCGCGCGAGGCCGATGTCTATCCACGCAACCACCCTGAGCGCGGCGACGAGATCGAAGGCAGTCTCGGCGACGGCTCCTACTTCGACGCGACCTTCGGCTACTACGCGCACGCGGTCGGCCCCGAGACGGCGAAGGCGCCGCGGGGTTGGGAGCAGCGCCTGGTGCCGATCCGCAACGAGAACACCGGCGGCGCAACCGGCTGGTGTCTCGAGGTCCACGACCTGCTGCTCTCCAAGTGCGCGGCGGGCCGAGGCCGGGACTGGGAGTTCGCCGAAGAAGCCCTGCGCCATCGTCTCGCCGATCCTGCCCTGCTGAGAAGCCGCGCCGGCGATCTTCCGCTCGATCGCGTGCAGATCGGGGAGGTCCAGCGAATGGTCGAGGGAGTTATCGCGCGGGCCGCGTCGAAGGGAAGCAGCTGATGCGCCTCTCTCTACTCCAGCGCCGGAAGCTGCTCGCGATCTACGCGGGCGGGGTGACCGGCGCGCTGCTGCGAGTCGGCCTGGCGCAGGCGGCGCCGGTCGGCCCGGGCGGCTGGCCCTGGGCGACCTTCGCGGTCAACATGGTCGGGGCGCTGCTGCTCGGCTACTTCTTTGCCCTCTTCCGCGACCACCCGGAGGAGAGTCTCCACCACCCGTTCCTCGGCACCGGCATCTGCGGCACCCTGACCACCTTCTCCACCCTGCAGCTGGAGCTGTTCGAGCTGGTCGACGGTGGCCGGCTCGGCCTCGCTGCCGGCTACTGCGCGGCGACGCTGGCGCTCGGCTACCTCTGCATCCGCCTCGGCATCGACGCCGAGCGGCGCCTGGGGGTAGCTCGGTGAGCCTGCCGGGTTGGATCGCGGTCGGCCTGCTCGGCGGGGCCGCCGCCGCCGCGCGTTTTCTGATCGACGCCGCGATTCATGAGCGCTACAAGGCGCCGTTCCCGCTCGGGATCTTCGCTGTCAACATCGGCGGCGCCCTCGCCCTCGGCCTGGTCGCCGGGGCGGCGCTGCACGGCGAGGCGCTGGTCATCGTCGCCGGCGGCGGCATCGGCTCCTTCACCACCTTCTCGACCTGGATGCTGGACGCTCACCGGCTCGATCGCGCCGGTCTGACCCGAATCGCCTGGCTCAACATCGGCGTCTCGTTGGTCGTCGGTTTCGCCGCTGTCGCCCTTGGCCATTGGCTCGGTGCGGCGCTGTAGCTGGCCTGCCGCCGTCTTCGCCCTGCGCCGTCCGCAGCTGTCTTTACTTTGGATCGGGCGATGGAGCAGCAGGCTCTCACCGACACATTGACCCCCCTCAGAGTCGCCCTGCGCGACCTTGAGGATGGACAGCGGGTGGCCGGCGTCTACGCCGTCCGCGAGCGCGAGCTGCGGCGCAAGCGCAACGGCGAGGCCTGGCTGCGGCTCGTCCTCGGCGACGCCGGTGGCGCCTGTGAGGCGGTCTCTTGGGAGGACGCCGAGGGACGCTTCGCCCTGGCGGCTTCCGGGACCCCGGTCTTCGTCACCGGCGTCTTCGAGGTCAGCGAGCGCTGGGGCGGCAAGGTCAAGGTCTCCGACCTGCGCGAGGCGGCCCCGGAGGAGTACAGCGTCGAGGACCTGACGGCAGAGTCCGATGTCGCCTTTGACCGCCTCGAGAGCGATCTGCGCGACCTGCTCGCCACTGTCCAGGACTCCCAGCTACGAGAGCTGCTCGACCGTTTCTTTGGCGCGGGGACCGAGAAATGGGCCCGCTTCCACGACGCGCCGGCGGCGAAGGTCTACCACCAGGCCTACCGCCACGGATTGCTCGAGCACACCGTTTCCGTTGCCCAGGCGGTCAGTGCCGCGGCCGCTTTCTTCCCCGGCATCGACCGCGGCGTCGCCGTCACCGGCGCCCTCCTGCACGACATCGGCAAGACCGAGGCCTACAACGACGACCTGCTGGCGATCGACCTCACCGACCTCGGCCGTCTCCAGGGTGAGATCCCGCTCGGCTATTACATGGTGCGGCGCGAGATCGAGGAGATCCCCAGCTTCGAGCCCTCCTTGGCCCAGGCGGTCCTGCACATCATCCTCAGCCACCACGGCTCGCTCGAACATGGTTCTCCGGTCGTCCCCGCTACCCGCGAGGCCGTCCTCGTCCACATGATCGACAACCTCGGCGGCCGTCTCGGCAGCTTCGATCGCCTCGAGCGCGAGCTGCCCGAGGGCGAGTCCTGGTCGCGCTTCGACCGGGCTCTCTCGGGCTCCGCGTATTTCGGCCGTAGCGTCGCGGCGTAGCGTCGCCTAAAACCTGCGGGTGCAGCGCTGCATCTTGGTCACGTTCCCGTTCGCGTGCTGGATGCAGTGCAGCAGCTTCTGCGGGTTGCCACCGTTCGTGGTCGTCACGTGGAACGAGTGGCGGATCTTCCGTTTGATTTCGCGGCTGACCCCGTTGAACGAGTTGCCGATGTCCTTGAAGTCGCCGGCTTCGAGCGACTTCTGGATCGTCTGGTTGGTCGAGTTGATCGCGTTATCGGTCGTCTTCAGGACCGGCTTGACGATGAAGAAGTAGGCCGCGGCCAGGATTCCCACGGTGACCAGAAGCCGGATGATCCCGGAAGTAAGGCTGCCGAAGAGATTGCGGAGGACTTCCATGGGGTCGGCTGGAGACTATCCTGCCCCTCGTGGCAAAGGACACCGAGAAGCTGATCCGCCAGCTCTCGCTGATCTCCTTCCTGATGGCCCAGGGCAGGCCGGTTTCGGCACTGGAGATCAAGCGCGAGGTGGAGGGCTACAGCGACATGAACGACGACGCCTTCGCGCGCCGTTTCTACGCCGACCGCGCTGAGTTGGAGAGCCTCGGCATCCAGCTCGGAGTCGAGAAGCCCGGCGAGGGGTTCTTCGAGGCCGAGCTCTACTCGCTGCCGCCGGAGAACTTCTACCTCGACGCGATCAAATTCGACGACGGTGAGCTGGCAGCGCTGAGCACGGCGCTCTCGCTGTTGACCGACGGCGGCTTCGCCTACGCCGAGCCGCTGCGACTGGCCCTGCAGCAGGTCGCCTGGGGCCACCCGAACCCACTCAACGAGGTCGAGCGCGCTCCGGTCGAGATGGCGATGACGGCGTCGGCGGGCGGCCGCGACCTCTCTCAGCGCCTCTCCAAGATCGAGACCGCGATCTCGCGCCGCAAGACGATCGAGTTCACCTATTACACGATGGAGCGGGGCGAGACCGAGAAGCGCAAGGTAGATCCCTTCCACCTCGTCTTCCGCGGCGGCCAGTTCTATTTGATCGGCCACGCCCACGAGCGCGACGCGGTTCGTGTCTTCCGGCTCTCGCGGATCCAGGGCAAGGTCGGCTACGCCTCCAAGGCCGAGCACGACTTCTCCCCGCCCGAGGACTTCGATCGTCGCGACTACGGCCAGCGTGCCGACTGGCAGCTCGGCGAGACCAGGGGGACGGCGAAGATCTTCGTCCGCGACCGCATCTCCTGGCTGGTCGAGCGCGACAACGGCGGCTACGGTGAGCTGCGCGAGGCGAAACGCTCCGACGGCGCTTCCGGCAAGGGCATCATCTTCGAGACCGAGTACGCCTCCGAGCGCGAGCTGATCGCCTGGATCCTGCGCTGGCGCCAGAACGTGCAGGTGCTGGGGCCGGACGAGCTGCGCGAGGAGGTCGAGCGGCGCCTCTCGTTGCTGCACTCCCGCCACGAGAACGGCTTCGAGCCGGCCGAGACGGTCGACCGGCCGCTGCGCGAGGCGCCCAAACGCGCCCGTTCCAACGGCCGTGGCGAGGCGGCGATCCGCCCCGAGCGCTTCGCCCGCCTGGTCACCCTGGCCGGGATGCTGATCGCGTCGGCCAAGCAGGGCGAGCGCCTGCAGATCGCCGAGCTGCGCCAGCGGCTCGAACTGACCGACGAGGAGCTGCGCGAGGACGTCGAGCTACTCAACGTCGTCAACTTCGGCGGCGGCACCTACGTGCTCTACGCCGAAATCATCGGCAACGAGATCGAGGTCGACTCCCAGCCCTACGGCGACAACTTCGCCCGCCCGGCGCGGCTGCTGCCGCTGGAGGCGAAGGCGCTGGTCGCGGCGATCGACCTCTTCGGCGACCACCTGCCGCAGGGCGGCCTGCAGAGCGCCCGGACCAAAATCGTCACCGCGCTCGGCCACGATCCCTCCGAGGAGGGGCTGGAGATCGCCTCGGGCGGAGGCGACGACGCCGAGGTGGCGCGGATCGTCAACGACGCGATCGCCGGCCGCCATATCCTCGAGCTGCAGTACTACAAGGAGAACGAGGACCAGTTCACCAAGCGCTCGGTCGAGCCCTACCGGCTGGAGAACGGCAAAGAGGGCTGGTACGTCGAGTGCTTCGACCTCGGCCGCGAAGCGATTCGCCACTTCAAGCTCGACCGGGTCAAAGAGGCGACGCTCTCAGAGGAGAACTTCGAGCCGCGGCCCGAGGTCGAGGAGCTGGCCGGGGTCGAGGGCTGGATGACCGACGGCGAGGTGCCGACTGCCCAGGTCGCCCGCGTCTGGGTCTCACCGGAGCGGGCGCGCTGGCTGCGCGAGGAGCGCACCGTGGTCGAGGAGCTGGCCGACGGCGCCGTCGTCGTCGAGGTCCCCTACGCGGGGACGTCCTGGCTGGTGCGCGAGATCCTCCGCGGCGCCGGCGACCTGGTCGTGCTCGAGCCCGACGACGCCCGCGACGCGATCGCCAAAGAGCTGGCCGACTGACGAGACGTCCATGACGAAAGCTCCATTGTTCATCTCACAGATGAAAAACGGTGCTCTCGTGGTCGATCATCGGTGAAGTGACGCAGGCGCCAGGACATCCAGAGATCCTCCGCATTCTCGCCCCCAATCCGGGAGCGATGACCGGGGCGGGGACCAACACGTATCTCTACGGCGCCGATCCGTGCGTCGTTATCGACCCCGGACCCGACGACGCCGGCCATCTCGATGCGATCCGCGCCGCGGCGGTCGAGCGCGGAGGGATCGGCGCGGTGCTGCTCACCCACAGTCACGGCGACCACGCCGATGGCGCCGGGCGCCTCGGGGTCGATGTGATTCTCCCGAGCGACGGCGAGGAGCACGGTGGCCTGCGCGCGCTCGCCACTCCCGGCCACGCCGCCGACCACGTCTGCTTGATGACCGCCGACGAGGTCTGCTTCAGCGGCGACCTGGTGTTGGGGGAGGGCTCGACCTTCGTCCCGCCCGACGGCGGCTCGCTCGCCGCCTACATGGACTCTCTCCGCCTACTGCAGGCCGAGCCGATCGAGCTGATGTGCCCCGGCCATGGCCCCTGGATCACAGACCCGGAGGCGAAACTCGCCGAGTACGTCGAGCACCGCGAGATGCGCGAGCGCCGCCTGCTCGCCGCCCTCGACCGCGGCGAGCGCTCCCGCGAAGTGCTACTGGACGAGGTCTGGGACGACGTCGCGCCAGGCCTGCGCCAGGCGGCGGCGATGGTGATGGAGGCTCATCTGCAGAAGTTGGAGGCCGAAGGGCGTTTGCCGGCAGGCATTGGTTAGAGATGGGCGGTCTCCGACTGGCTAGCTGGCCAGTCAACTGATAAACAGGTGGGGTGAGCGTGGGGCGCGGCAAGAGAGCTGTACGAGCGGGACTGTTCGCCGGCGTAGCCGGGACTGGCCTCGCCGCGGCCGGCACAGCCGCCGCCTGGCACTGGTTGGCGCGGCGACCACTGCCCAAGCAGGAGGGGTCGATCTCTCTCGACGGGCTTGAGGGCCCGGTGCGGATCCGCCGCGACCGTTGGGGCGTGCCTCACATCGAAGCCGCCAACCGCGCCGACCTGCATTTCGCCCAGGGTTTCTGCCACGGCCAGGACCGGCTCTGGCAGATGGACATCTACCGCCGTGTCGTCTCTGGCAAGCTCTCGGAGATGGCCGGGCCGGAGGGCCTGCCGGTCGATCGCCTGATGCTGACCCTCGGTATCCGTCGCGCCGCCGAGCGTGAGGCCGCGGCGCTGGAGCCCGAGCTTCGCGCCCTGCTGGAGAACTTCTGCGCGGGCGTCAACGCCGCCGTGGACGAGGCCAAGGCGCTGCCGTTTGAGATGCAGCTGCTGCGGCTCCGCTGGGAGCCCTGGACCCCGGTCGACATTCTCAGCCTCGGCAAGCTGCTGGCTTTCGGTCTCTCCACCAACTGGGAGCGGGAGCTGCTGCGGGCCGACATGGCCCGGGCGCTCGGCCCGGAGCTGGCGGCGAGGCTCGACCCTGGCTACCCGGCGGACAACCCGGTCGTCACTCAGGAACCATGGTCGGGAAGCGGGCTCGCGGCCGCCGAGCAGATCGACGCGGTACGGCGTTCGCTGGGCCTCGCCGTCGAGGCCAGCGGGTCCAACAACTGGGCGGTGAGCGGCGCCCACAGCGCTACCGGCTCACCGCTGATCGCCGGCGACCCGCACCTGCCCCCGAGCATGCCGGGCATCTGGTACCAGGTGGGGATGGCTGAAGGCGACCGTTTCGTCCGTGGCGCCTCGTTGGCGGGGATGCCGGGCGTCTACATGGGTCAGAACAACGACGTCTGCTGGACCTTCACCAACGTCATGGCCGACATCGAGGACCTCTTCGTCGAGCGGATCGACGGCGAGCGCTATCTCTTCGAAGACGAGTGGCGCCCGCTCGAGATCGTGCGCGAGGAGATCGCCGTCAAAGGCCGCTCGGAGCCGGAGATTCTCGACGTCCGCTGCACCCACCACGGGCCGATCGTCAACGAGGCGCTCGGCGCCGACGATGCCGAGCCGCTGGCGCTGCGCTGGCTCAGCCTCGACGAGCCGACCAGCTTCGCCGGCATGTTCGAGCTGCTGGAGATCGGCTCCGGCCCGGAGCTGATCCGCAAGCTGGCAGGCCACACCTCGCCCGCCTCCAACCTGATCTGGGCCGATCGCCACGGCTCGATCGGCTACAAGCTGATCGGCCGCCTGCCGCTGCGCAAGGGCGGCTGCCCCGACCTGCCGAAGCCGGGCTGGACGGGCGAGTTCGAGTGGGTGGGGACGGTGCCCTACGAGGAGCTGCCGGAGACGATCGACCCCGAGAGCGGCTTCCTCGTCACCGCCAACAACCGGATCGTCGGCGACGAGTACCCGCACCACATCACCAGCGACTGGCTCGACGGCTTCCGCGCCCGGCGGATCGAGGAAATGCTGCGGGCGAGCGACGAGCACGACCTTGACGGCTTCGAGCAGATGCAGTCCGACAACCTCTCTCTCCCGGGGCTGGAGGCGGCGCGGCGGCTGGGGCGGATGTCGCCCGGCGGCCAGCGCGAGCGCAGCGCGATCGAGCGGCTGCGCAGTTGGGACGGCAGGCTCGAGCCCGACTCGATCGCCGGCACCATCTACCAGGCGTTCCTGCTGCGGCTGGCGCGGGAGGTGGCAAGGGCGGCGATTGGCGACCGCGACCTCTCCGAGCGCTGGCTCGACCGAGCCGACAACGGCTTCATGCCGCACATCACCTCTCCCTGGCGTTGGCACTCCCACCTGATGGACCTCTGGGAGGAGGGCGACGAGGAGTTGATCGGCCGGCCCTGGGACGACCTCGTCCTGGAGGCGCTGCGTGGCTCGCTCGACGACCTCTCCGACCGTTTCGGCCCCGACCCCGAGGGCTGGCGCTGGGGTCACGTCCACGAGCTCGAGTTCCCGCACGCGCTTGGCGAAGCCAACCCGCTGCTGCGCCGCCTGCTCAACCGCCGCCTCAAGGCCGGCGGCGCCCAGGAGACCGTGAGCCAGATCGCCTATGACCCCAACGATCCCTACAAAGCGGTCTGGGCGCCGAGCTGGCGGATGATCGCCGACCCGACCGACCCGGCCCGTTCGCGCTGGCAGATGTTCACCGGCCAGTCGGGCCACCCCGCCAGCCCCCACTACGACGACCTCCAGCCCGATTGGCTGGAGGGGCGGACGCAGCCGATGGCCGGCGAGGGCCCCTGGCGCGAGTTGCGCCTGGCGTCGCGCGGCTGACGGCCCACGGCCAAGAGAGCGCAATGACCCCCGTTACCTGGGGCCGGATGCAACTTCTTCCCTAAATTTAGCCTCGGAAAGGCGAATCGACCCGCGGGTGGAACGGTTGGGGCAGGTATGCGCTCGTTCGTCCTTGCCCTGGTCCTCGTTCTCGCCGTTCCGGCTGCCGCCGCGGCCAAGGTCGTCCATTTCGGGGGCGAGCAGGCGGCGGTCCCCGCCTCGTGGCCGGTCTACCGGCTCTCCCGGCAGCCGCGGATGTGCGTGCGGATGGATCGCCGTGCCGTCTACCTGGGGACACCCTCGGCGAGCCAGCGTTGCCCGGCCCATGCTGTGGGCCGGCGCCGGGCGATCCTGATCGACCCGAAGGCCCCCGCCCGCTCGTCGGCGCTGCCGATCGCCCCGCGGGTCGCGCCGACGGCCACGTCCTCGACGGCGATCGCCGACTTCACCGGGCTTGGCTTCGACGCCTGCGCCACTCCCTCGACGAAGACGATGGCGGCTTGGGGGGCTTCGCCCTATCGCGTGCTCGGCGTCTATATCGGCGGCGCCAACCGCGCCTGCTCGCAGCCGAACCTGACGGCGACCTGGGTCGCCGCCCAGCTCGAGGCGGGCTGGCGCCTGATCCCGACCTACGTCGGCCTGCAGTCGCCGACATCGAGCTGCACCAGCTGCGCCAAGCTCAGCCCCTCGCGGGCCACGACCCAGGGAACCGAAGACGCCGAAGACGCCGTCGAACAGGCACAGAGCGTCGGCATCACTGCCGGCAACCCGATCTACTTCGACATGGAGAGCTATTCGCCGACGACGAGCGCCAGCCGCGCCACCCTGACCTTCCTCGCCGCCTGGACCGCGCGCCTGCACGGGCTCGGTTACAGCTCCGGCGTATACAGCAGCAGCGCCTCCGGTATCGCCGACATCGCCGGCGAAGCCGGCCTTGGCTACGAAACGCCCGACGACCTCTGGAGCGCTAACTGGAACGGTCGGGCCGACACGGTCGACTCCTACATCCCCAGCTCCGATTGGGCCCATCACCAGCGCCTACACCAGTACCGGGGCGCCCATGACGAGACCTACGGCGGGGTGACGATCAACATCGACAGCGACTACGTCGACGGCGCCACCGCGGGCGCGATCGCGCCCCAGCAGAGCCTGCCGCCGCTGACGATCTCCAGCGTCAAGGTGACGGGGAGCCAGGTTCGGGTACGGGTCCGCTGCGGCTGGCCGGCCGGCGAAACCTGCCCCGGTCAGATCGTGATGCGCTCCCACGTCCGCCTGCCTGGTTCTGGGCGTGGCGTGCCGGGCAAGGTGGCCCAGGTGGCGATCGCCCACCGCGCCTTCAACCTCGCCGGCAGTCGCACCCATACCTTCCTCGTCGTCCTCAACTCTCGGGGGCGGCCGCTCTACCGCGAACGCGCCGAAATCAAGGCGCAGCTGCTGGTCGCGATCCCCGACGCCCGCACCACCAAAGCGGTAACGCTCAGGCGGGTTCCCTAGCGGCCTCCACCGCGGTCACCAGCTCGACGATCTCGGGCGGGGCCTTCTCGGGGGAGCCGCTGTCGAAGGGGGGCTGGGGGTCGTACTCGAGGCCGAGCTGGACTGCCTGGGAGATCTCGGGGCCGGCCTCCTGGGCGACCAGATGCAGGGCCATGTCGATTCCGGCGGTGACTCCGGCGGCGGTGATCGTCTTGCCGTCCTGCACCCAGCGGCCGCCGACCGGGTCGGCGCCGTACTCGCGCAGGCGCTCGAGGTGGAGCCAGTTCGAGGTCGCCCGCTTCCCCTCCAGCAGGCCGGCGGCCCCGAGCACGAGCGAGCCGGTGCAGACCGACGTCGTCCATTTCGTCGTCTTGTCGATCTCGCGCAGCCAGCGCAGGACGGTCTCGTCCTCCAGCAGCGGGCGGTTGCCTTCGCCGCCGGGGACGAGGACCATGTCGGCCTCGGTCACCTGGTCGAGCGAGTAGTCGGCCGTGAGGCCGAGAAAGCCGCTGTCGGTGCGGATCTCGCCTTTGGCGGGAGCGACGAACTTCACCTCCCATCCGGGGACGGGACGGAGGACCTCGTAGGGGCCGATCGCGTCGAGAGCAGTGAGCTTGTCAAAGATGAGGATGGCTATTTGCATAGGGCGATCTTGGCGGCATTGGGCCGCGGGTTCCAGGGGCAGGATTGCCAATGTTCGCTAGATTTCTGCCATGCACCGCGTGGTCGCTCTCTGCCTAGACGGGCTGGTCGCCTTCGACCTGACCGCGCCGGCGCAGGTCTTCACCCCGGCCTGCCGGGTCGACGGGACGCCGCTGTATGAGTTCTCGACCTGCTCCGTCGAGGGAGCGGCGGTGGCGACGACGACGGGGTTCTCGGTCACGCCGCAGGCCGGGCTCGAGGCGCTGGCGCGGGCCGAGACGATCGTCGTCCCCGGCTACTTCGCGGTCTTCACGCCGCCACCACGGGAAGCGATTGTCGCCCTGCAGGGCGCCGCCCGGCGCGGCGCCCGCGTGCTCTCGGTCTGCACCGGCGCCTTCGCGCTCGCCCACGCCGGGCTGCTCGACGGACGCCGCGCGAGCACTCACTGGCAGTGGTCGGATGAGCTGGCGGCGCGCTTCCCGGCGATTGAGGTCGAACCGGCGGCGCTCTACGTCGACGAAGGCGAGGTGATGACCTCGGCCGGGCTCAGCTCCGGCATCGACCTCTGCCTGCATGTCGTCCGCAAGGACTTCGGCGCCGCGGTCGGCGAGCGGGTCGCCCGCCATCTGGTTGCCGCTCCCCACCGCGAGGGCGGCCAGGCGCAGTTCATCAAGCGCAACGCGGCCAGCCCGGTCGGCTCGCTGGAGGCAACCCGCCGCTGGGCGGCGGAGCGGCTGGCCGAGCCACTCGACGTCGCCGCGATGTCGCGTCACGCCGGGGTCAGCCCTCGCACCTTCGCTCGCCGCTTCCGCGGGGAGACGGGGACGACGCCATTGCAGTGGCTGCTGGGGCAGCGGGTGCTGGAGGCGCGGCGCCTGCTGGAGGAGTCCGACCTGCCGATCGACGAGGTCGCCTGGCGGGCCGGATTTGGCACCCCGGCCTCCCTGCGCGAGCACTTCCGCCGGGCGATGGCGACGACTCCGACCGCCTACCGGCGCTTGTTCAGCCCGGTCGCGGTTTAGACGGCTAGGCTGACCCGCGATGAGCCGGCGCGATCAGATCAAGCTCAGCGGGGGAGAGCTGCTGGAGTTGCTCGACTCCGAGCGGGTGGCGATCGTCTCCAGCGTCGGCCCGCGCGGCTGGCCGCACTCGATGCCGATGTGGTTCGTCCCTCGCAAGGGCGAGATCTGGATCTGGACCTACGCCAAGTCGCAGAAGGTGCGCAACCTCGAACGCGACCCGCGGGCGACGGTGCTGGTCGAGACCGGGCACGAGTACTCGGAGCTGCGCGGCGCCTCGATCGAGGCCGAGGCGGAGATCCACAGCGAGCCCGAGATCGTGCTCGGCTTCGCCGAAGAGCTGACCCTGCGCTACGCGGAGGGGATCTCCTCGATCGACGCCGACGCCAAAGCGGCGCTGGAGGCCCAGGCGCCGAAGCGGGTCGCGATCCACTTCAAGCCGCGGCGCACCGCCACCTGGGACCACCGCAAGCTCGGCGGGACCTACTGAGCAGCCGTGGTCGGGGGGCTAGTGCCGGTGTTTACGCGGCACGGCCCTGAGCTTCACCCGTTTGGAGATCGCCGCCTGGTAGGTCGAGTCTTCGCCGATCGTTGCCCGCAGGGTCAGGTTGTGCCGGACGCGGACGAGGAAGTGGGCGGTGCAGGCTCGGTTGAGACTGCGGGAGGCAAGCGTCCGGCGACCCTGCATGAGCCGCACTCGATCCCCCCGTCTCTCCGCGCAGGGTGAGACCCAGGCGACCAGCCCCCCCCGGCGGTTGCGTTCGACCTTGCGGCGCACCGCGCGCAGGCCGATGAAGGAGGGCCTTCGAAGCGAAGCCTGGGCTGGGGACGAGCAGCCGGCTGCCGTGGCGCCGACCAGGCGCTGGACCCGCCCTTTCCCGGAGACCACGTACAGACGCCCGGCGGAGTCTTCGCCAAAGGAGTTGAGATCTTCGACCTGGAGCCCCACCGCGCAATCGCTTGCGGCTGGATTGGCGGGATCGAACGAGCGCAGTTCGCCTGTGCAGAGGTCGCCGTACAGATAGCGGCCGTAGAGGCCGCCGAGGCCCGGGTCGCGGACCACGTAGCCGCCGATGATCGCGCAGCGTGCCGGCCCGCCCGCGGGGTCGATGTGGGGGTAGTCGAAGATCGGTTCGACGAAGCTCGTCGTCGCGCATTTCCCGGCCGGCAGATCGGTGGCCGGGCCTTCGACGAAGCCCTCGCGACAGTTCCAACCGTAGTTGGCGCCGCCGCCGAGGCCGGGGGCTGCCGCGTAGTCGACCTCCTCCCGCCTGCCCTCGCCGACGTCGCCGATCGCGATCGCGCCGGAGAGGCGATCGAATGAGAAGCGGAAGGGGTTGCGCAGGCCGTAGCTCCAGATCGTGTCGTCGGGAGGGGTGGCGGCGGAGAACGGGTTGCCGGCCGGGACCGTGTACGGCTGCGGGCCGCTCTGATGCGGGTCGATGCGGAGGATCTTGCCGAGCAGGCTGCTCAGGTTCTGGGCGTTGTGGAAGGCGTCGTTGTTGCCGCCACCGTCGCCGGTGGAGATGAAAAGGTCGCCTTCGGGCCCAAACTGGAGCTGGCCGCCGTTGTGGTTGGCGGCGCCGGGATGGGGGATCGTCAGCACATTGCGCAGGGTCCCGATCGAGGCGCTGTTGCCGAGGGCCTGCATCTCGGCAACGTGGATCTCGCCCGGGGCTTCCTTGCCGGTGTAGTCGACGTAAAAGAGCCCGCTGGTGTCGAAGTCCGGCGCCAATGCGATCGAGAGCAGCCCGCGCTCGACTTCGCAGCAGGCGACGACCGAGCTGAGGTCGGCGAACGTCGTCGCGATCCCGTTGCTGACGAGCTTGATCTCTCCCGCCCGCTCGACCACGAAAAGCCGTTCGGGGTTGCCGGGATCGGAGGTGACGTAGATCGGTTCTTCGAAGCTGCCGATCGGTTGCAGCGAGGCGCCCTCGGCCGCCGAGACCTGGGCCAAGCAGAGGGCAACCGAAAACGCGCAGAGGAGTCCGAATATCTTTGCCACGCCAAAAGCTTAGGCGTTCACACCAGCGCTACATCTGAGCCGGACCAGTGTTCAGAGTGACGCGACCGCTACCTTTCCCCACTCGTGAGACGCCGAAACCTGATTGCAGCCGTCTTTCTCGCCTGTCTCCTGGCGCTGATCCCGGCTGCCGCCAGCGGCGCTCCGGCCACCGTCCCGGTCGCGCCACCGGCCGGCTTCTTCGGAATCACTCCGCAGACGAGCCTGACACCCGAAGACCTCGCCTACATGAAGGCGGGAGGGATCGAAAGCGTGCGCTGGCCGCTGGTCTGGTCGGCCGTCCAGCCGACGGCGAAAAGTAAATACGACTGGAGCAGCTTCGACCCCGTTGTCGCCCTCGCCGCTCGTGCCGGCCTCCAGGTGCTGCCCTCGGTCGGCTCGCCGCCGCGCTGGATCACTCAGAAGACGACGACGATGCCGATCGACACCGCCAAGCAGCGGACAGCGTGGCAGGCGTTCCTGCGGGCGGCCGTCAAACGCTACGGGCCGGGGGGCGAATTTTGGAAGGAACACGCTCACGAAGGCATCAACTACGAACCGGCGATCACCACTGTGCTGCCGATCAAGACCTGGCAGATCTGGAACGAGTCCAATTTCTTTTACTTCGCCTACCCGGTCTCCCCGGCTCGCTACGCGAAGCTGGTGACGATCTCGAGCCAGGCGATCAAAGAAGTGAGGCCAGGGGCGAAGGTGCTCCTCTCCGGGCTCTTCGGCCAGCCGACCGCAAGTGGCAAGCGGGGCATGCCCGCGGCCACCTTCCTCAGGCAGTTCTACAAGACGCCCGGGATCAAGAGCCGTTTCGACGCCGTCTCGCTGCACCCCTACGCGGTCGACTCCGAAACACTGGAAGAACTGGTCGAAGAATTCCATGAAGTGAGCGTCGAAAACCACGATCGCCCGGGCTTCTACATCACCGAGATGGGCTGGGGCTCGCAGAACGACTTCAACCACGACGCCTTCGAGCAGGGCAGCAGTGGCCAGGTGCGCCAGATGCGCGGGTCCTACGAATACCTGCTCGCCAATCAGCGCCGACTGAATCTGAAGGGCGTCTACTGGTTCTCCTGGAAGGATCTCAAGGGCCTCTGCGACTTCTGCGACTCGGTCGGCTTCTTCAAGGAAGGGCCGCGTTTCAAGCCCAAGCCCGTCTGGCGCGCGTTCGTCGCGCTCAGCGGCGGCCGCACCCGACCGTGATCGCTGCTTGAGCCTCGCCATGGCCAGGGATTGGCTGAGACAAAACGCCGCCTTGGCGCTGCTGGGCCTGGCGCTTGCGATCTCGGCCCTGGTGCTGCTCTCCTACGCCTCGGGCCTGACCTGGTTCCAGGACAGCTGGGAGTACCTGATGAACAGGCGGGGGCTCTCGGCCGCCGCGCTGCTGAAGCCTCACAACGAGCACATCGTCCTGATCCCGGTGGCGATCGAGCATCTGCTGCTGGCCGTCTTCGGAATGAGCTCGACGATGCCGGAACAGGTCGTCCTCACCGGCCTCCTGCTCGCCGCCGCCACCCTCGTCTTCATCTACGTCCGCCGCCGCCTGGGCCCGTGGCCGGCGCTGATGGCCGCGGTGCTCCTGCTCTTCCTCGGCCCCGCCTGGCAGGACCTGCTCTGGCCCTTCCAGATCGGCTTCGTCGGCTCGATCCTGTTCGGCGTCGCGATGTTGTTGGCGCTTGAAGGCGCCGGGCGAAACTGGGACAGGGCGGCGTGCCTCTTCCTCGCGATCTCGATCGGCTTCTCCACCATCGGCCTGGCCTTCGCGCTCGGCGCGGCCGTGGACATCCTGCAGAGGCGGCGTAGCCGCGGCCTGCGCCGCGCCTACCTCGTTGCCGTGCCGCTGCTGCTCTACGCGGCCTGGTACCTGGGATGGGGGCACGACGCCGAAACCCACATCTCCCTTCACAACGTCCTCGTCTCACCCCGCTTCGTCGTCGAAGGCTTCTCCGCCTCGCTCGACTCGCTGCTGGCGCTGGGCACGATCGCCGGCGAAGCGGTGGGCCGCTCTCAGTGGGGCCTTCCCCTCCTGGTCGTCCTCGTCGCCCTGCTGATCTACGGCCAGACCCGCAAGCCCGGCTTCTCTCCCCGCCTTTGGCCGGCCGTCGCCACCGCGGCCACCTTTTGGTTCCTGGCCGGGTTCAACTACATCCCCGGCCGGGAGGCCTACTCGAGCAGGTACCTCTACGCCGGGGCAGTCTTCATCCTGCTGATCGCCGCCGATCTGCTCAAAGGAGTGCGCCTCGGCAGGTGGGCCCTGCTGGCCGGCGGTGTCATCACCCTTGTCGCGGCGGGGTTCAACCTCACCCCTCTGCGCGAAGGCCGTGATTTCTTCAGACAGCAGACCGTGCTGACCCGCTCCGACCTGGCCGCGATCGAGATCTCCCGGCGCACGGTCGAACCCTCTTTCGCCCTGCCGCCCGAAATCGCCGGCACCAGCTTTCTCAACGAAATCCATGCCGGCGAGTACCTGCAGGCTGTGCGCGAATACGGCTCCCCTGCCTATTCGCTGTCCCAGCTGGCGAACGCTCCCGAGGCCGGCAGGAGGCAGGCCGATCTCGTTCTCGCCAACGCCCTGCCGCTGACCAGCGAAGTCGTGACGGGGCCCGGTGGCGGGAGCGATCGTCGCGGCCGTTGCGTCGACGTCCCCGGTGGAGCCGGCTCGAGCGCCGCCCCGCTGCCGATGCGCCCGGGGGTGACGAAGGTCGAGTTTGGCCCAGGCGGGCCGGGCACGATTCGGCTGCGTCGGTTCGCGACCGGCGAATACCCGCTCGTCACCGAAGGCATCGCCGGCGGCTCGACGACCCTCCTCTACGTTCCGCGCGACGCGGTGGCGAGACCCTGGCGCTTGCAGGCGGAAGCGGCGCAGGGAGCGGTGGTCTGCCGCTAGGGTGCCCGGGCCTTGGTCGCGACCCTTCTCAGCGCAGTCGTCACCTGCATCGCCGCGCTCTTCCTCGGGCAGGCCGCGCTCCGTCTCTGTGGCGCCCGCGAATGGAATTGGCTTGCGCCGTCGGTAGGCA
>DATCBF010000209.1:0-8443 GCA_036512025.1 Solirubrobacterales bacterium | reverse complement strand
CGAGGGCGACGAAATCGGCGCCATGTGGCGGATGCTGACCGGCCGCGCCACCGACCTGAAGATCGAGCTGCACGAGCACGAGGCCGACGAGGCCACCGGCTCGGCCCACTGGATCGCTCGCTACACCTTCTCGACCGGACGTCCCGTCGTCAACGACATCCAGGCCAAGTTCCGCTTCGCCGACGGCCTCATCGTCGACCACATCGACGACTTCGACTTTCGCAAATGGGCCAAGCAGGCCCTCGGCCCGACCGGCAACCTGATCGCGATCCTGCCGCCACTGCGCTCCAAAGCCCGCGCCAAAGCTCTCGACCAGCTCGAGGCCTTCAAGCGCGACGAGACCGGTTCCAGCGTCTAGCCCTTCATCTGCCCCCCGAGGCAGATGAAGGGCTAGGCATCGTGCTCGTGGCTTTCCATGTTCTTAATGAGCTGGTCCAAGCTGGCATTGTGGTCCCGTCGCTTGCCGAGCCAGGCCAAAAAACAGACTACGGCCAAGATGAGAGCCCCGGCTCCGATCAACCGAAGATTGGTCTGCACGGCCGATGACAGGTGAGTGGCGTGAGGCTTTGGCGATTCGGGGCCCGGCAGCGCCCAAAAGGTGACCCAAGCCCCCGCCCCCACACCAAAGAATGTGAATGCCGCTCCCAGCCAAAGCTCCGTCCAGCCCATCTTTGCTTCGCCTGCTTCGACTTTGAGTCGATCCCAATGCTTGCGGCTCAAGGTCATTCCGGGAACCTCGTAGGGTTCGGCCGTCAGGATGGGTCCGGCAGTACTGCCGCCGTAGCCCGCCTGGGACGCTGTCTCTTTGAGGGTTCCGTGCTCCGTCATGCTGGGTTCTGAGGCTCGAAAATCGAGAGGGCCCGAACGTGCACTGTGTGCCCGCAGTTTGTGCAGATAATGGCTGCGGACGGGAAAAAAACGGATGGTCCCGCTCCCCTGTCTGGCCAATCGGCGACCTTGCTTTCGATAATGACCGGCCCAATGTTCCATTCGGGGTTCTCGCAATATGGGCACGCCTTTTTGGGACCCCATTTCTCGGCAAGCCAAGCAGCAACGCCAGCCTGGTATTCATCCCACGTTTTCGGCGCTGATTTTCGCTGATATTCCATTCATCCAGCCTAAGGAAACCGGCTGTGACGCGCTGGGTGAGTGGGTTAGGCGATTTGACAGAGAGATCTACCTAGGCGAACATGTGTTCGCATGCGCTGGGATGAGCAGAGAGTCGAGAACGATCAGCGGTTGCCGGGAATCGGTGACGGCACCGTCACCCGCACTTTTGATGCTCCCGAGGCGATGGGGATCAACTTCCACGAGGTGCGGGCACGATCGGCGCTGAATCATGTGCCTGGCGGCGGCTTCGGATTCGGCTGGACGATCAATCCCTATCGAGGTTGCACCCACGCCTGCGTTTTCTGCTTCGCCCGCAAGACGCACACCTATCTCGATCTCAACGCCGGCCGGGACTTCGAGCGAGAGATAGTCGTCAAGGTCAACGTGCCCGAGGTGCTGCGGGCGGAGCTGGCGCGGCCCAGCTGGAAGCGGGAGCTGGTCGCCTTGGGCACGAACACCGATCCCTACCAGTGGGTCGAGAGCCGCTACCGGATGATGCCGGAGATCCTGGCGGCGCTGGAGCAGGCGGAGACTCCGGTCTCGGTTCTGACCAAGTCGCCGCTGGCGATGCGCGACGTCGATATCTACGAGCGGATGGCGGAGCACCTGCCGGTCTCGGTCAACCTCTCCGTCCCGACCCTTGATGAGAAGGCCTGGCGCGCGACCGAGCCGCACACTCCGAGCCCATCGGCCCGTCTAGACGCAGTCGCCGAGTTACGCAAGCGCGGGATCAACTCCGGAGTCCTGATTGCCCCGCTGATGCCGGGCATCAACGACACCCCTGAGCAGGTCCAGCCAATAGTCGACCGCGCCCGCGAGGCCGGCGCGACTTTTTTAGGAGGTGTATCCCTCCACCTCCGCGGCGAGGTAAAGGACGTATTTTTCGCCTGGCTCAAGGCCAAACGACCAGACCTGATCCCAAAATACGAGCAGCTCTATCCAAAGGACCGCGCCTACATGGACCGCGCCGAACGAGCCCGAGTCAGCTCAGTTGTGCGGGGGTGGGGAAGAAGCTCCCGAAGCGCAAAGGAGGAACGGCAGTCCCCTCAGCTGGCGGATACTCAAAGTCGCCGCCCCTCCGGCGGCGACTTGTCAGCTGAGGGGACTGCCGTTCCTCCTCCCCAGGGCAAGCTTTTCTAGCCTTCATCCAAGTCGCTGAACAGGCACTCCCGCGGGTCTTTATCGGTGCGAAACCGATGGAATCGCGCCCCGTGCCGGATCCGCCCCGTCGCCGCGTGGTCATAGCCGACCTCGATCACCAGCTCTGGCCGCAGTGCCACCCACTCGAGGTCGCGCCCGCCGGTCCAGCGGCTCGGCTCGGCGGTGCCGCTGTCGCCGGTCTCAAGCGGCGCCAGCATCGCTCGCATGCTGCGTTTCGCCGCGGCGCTGAAGCCGGAGATGTGGCCGACTGAGCGCAGCTCGCCGCCGTCGTAGAGGCCGAGGATCAGCGAGCCGACCGTGCCCTCCTCTTTGCCCGGCCGCCAGCCCATCACCACGCACTCGATCGTGCGCTCGCGCTTGACCTTTGCCATGCCTTTGCGTTTGCCCGGCAGATAGGGGGCGTCGAGCCGTTTCGCCATCACGCCCTCGGTCGTGCGCAACCACTCCTCGGCCGCCCCGGTCTCGCGGGTCAGCGGCGTCAGTTCGGCCCCGGTCTTCTCGGCCAGCGCCTCGAGCCGCCCGCGACGCTCGCCGAACGGTGTCTCGAGCAGAGCCTCGTCGCCCTCCGCCAGCAGGTCGAAAGCGACGAAGTCGGCAGGCAGCTCCTTGGAGAGGAGGGTGATCCGCGACTCGGCCGGGTGGATGCGGCTCTGCAGGGAGTCGAATTCGAGATTGCCCTCGGGATCGCGAATCACCAACTCGCCGTCGAGCACGTAGCGGCCGGGGGCGAAGCTCAGCTCCGGAAAGTAGCGGCCCAGCGGTTTGGCGCCTCGGGACTGGATGTAGGCGTCGTCGCCGTCGACGAAGACGATCGCGCGGAAGCCGTCGAGCTTTGGGTCGTAGGCCCACTCGTCCCCTTCCGGCAGCTCTTTGCGCGTCAGCGCCAGCTGCGGCTTCAGCGGCGGCGAGAGGGGGAGGGTCACCCGGCGGCTGCGCGCCGGCGGCGGGCGCGGCTCTCGCGCGGGTCGGGAATCGGGACCGACGCCAGCAGCTGCTTCGTGTAGGCGTCGGAAGGCTGCTCGCAGACCTGGTCGGCGCTCCCGGTCTCGACGATCTTGCCGTTGTGCATGACCGCGATCCGGTCGGAGATGTGGCGGACGACGCCGATGTCGTGGGCGACGAAGAGGTAGGTGAGGCCGAGCTCGTCCTGAAGGTCGTCGAGCAGGTTGATGACCTGGGCCTGGATCGAGACGTCAAGAGCGGAAACCGGCTCGTCGGCGACGATCAGCTTCGGTTTCAGCGCGATCGCGCGGGCGATCCCGATTCGCTGTCGCTGGCCCCCGGAGAACTCGTGCGGGAAGCGGTTGTAGTGCTCGGAGGAGAGCCCGACTCGCTCCAGCAGCTCCTGCACCTGGCCGCGGAGCTCACCGCCCGAGGCGACGCCCTGCAGCTTCAGCGGGTCGCCGACGATCTGCCCGACCCGCTTGCGTGGATTGAGCGAGGCGTAGGGGTCCTGGAAGATCATCTGCATCTGACGGCGGAACGGCCGCATCTGTCGCCGCGAGAGGCCGGCGATCTCCTCGCCCTCGAAGTGGACCGAGCCCGAGGTCGGCGTCAGCAACTGCAGCACCGCGCGGCAGAGGGTCGACTTGCCACTGCCCGACTCGCCGACCAGGCCCAGCGTTTCGCCCCTGTTGATGGTGAGGCTGACGTCGTCGACCGCTCGCACCTGATCGACCTCGCGGTCGATCAGCAGCCCCTTCTTGATCGGGAAGTGCTTGACGAGGTTGCTGATCTCGACGAGGGACTCCGCGCTCATGCCGCCGGGGCCTCCAGCCCGATCCGGCCTTCGACCTCACGCAGCTCACGCTTTTTCGCGGGCTTCAGCCAGCAGCGGTCGGCGTGGTCGGGGCCGTCCTCGATCCGGGCTTCGAGCCCGGGCAGCGACGAGCACTTGCCGAACTCGTGTGGGCAGCGGGGACGGAAGGCGCAGCCGCTCGGCGGCGCCAGCAGCGAGGGCGGGGCGCCGCTGATCTGCGGCAGCCGGCGCGGCCGTGGCCGGTCCAGCCGTGAGAGCGAGCCGAGCAGGCCCCAGGTGTAGGGGTGCTGAGGGTCGTAGAAGATCTCATCGAGCGTCCCGGCCTCGACCACCCGACCGGCGTACATCACCAGCACCCGGTCGGCCATCTCGGCGACGACGCCGAGGTCGTGGGTGATCAGGATCGTCGCCAGGTTGCGCTCGCGGTTGAGGTCCTCCAGCAGGCGCAGGATCTGCGCCTGGATCGTGACGTCGAGCGCCGTCGTCGGCTCGTCGGCGATCAGCACGTCGGGCTCGAGCGTCAGCCCCATCGCGATCATCGCCCGCTGCCGCATGCCGCCGGAGAATTCATGCGGGTAGTCATCGACCCGACGCTCGGCGTCGGCGATGCCGACCGCGTCGAGCAGCTCGATCGCCCGTTTGCGGCCGGCGTCCTTGCTGACGCTGGCGTCGTGGGCGCGGATCGCCTCGACCAGCTGGGCGCCGACCCGGTAGACCGGGTTGAGCGAGGTCATCGGGTCCTGGAAGATCATCGCGATCTCGGCGCCGCGCACCTTGCGCAGCTCTGCTTCGCCGGCGTCGAGCAGCTCGGCGCCGCGCAGGCTGACCGAGCCCTCGATCGTCGCGTTGGGGGAGCGGGTCAGGCCGAGGATCGTCTGCGCGGTGACGCTCTTGCCCGACCCCGACTCGCCGACGATTGCCAGCACCTCGCCGGCGGCGAGCTCGAAGCTGACGCCGTTGACCGCCTGCAGCCGCCCGGCTTCGGTGGTGAAGCCGACCCGCAGATCCCGCACGGAAAGCAGCGGCTGCGCGCTCACTGCGCCGACGTCCCCAGCCGCACCCGCGGGTCGAGATAGGCGTAGGCGACGTCGACCACGGCGTTGAAGAAGACGATGAAGAAGGCGCCGAACAGGGTGATCGCCATGATCGGCGGCAGGTCCAGGTTGGCGGTGGCTTCGTAGGCGTACTGGCCGATCCCTTCCAGGCTGAAGACCGCTTCGGTCAGGATCGCGCCGCCGCCGAGGGTGGCGCCGAAGTCGAGCCCGAAGAGGGTGACGATCGGGATCAGTGAGTTGCGCAGGACGTGGCGGGACATCACCCGGCGCTCGCTCAGCCCCTTGGCCCGCGCCGTGCGCACGTAGTCCTCGTTCATCGCGTCGAGCATGTTGGAGCGCAGCACACGGCTGTAGAAGCCGACGCTGATGAAAGCCAGGGTCAGCCAGGGCAAGATCAGATGGTAGGCCCACTGGACGGGGTCTTCGGTCAAGCCGACGTAGCCGCTGGCGGGGAAGAGTTCGAGCTTGTAGCAGAAGAAATTGAGCAGGATCACGCCGAGCCAGACGACCGGGATCGAGATCCCGGCCACCGAGACCACGGTCAGCACTCGGTCGAGCCAGCCGCCGGCCCGGATCGCCGAGAGGTAGCCGAAGAGGATCCCGAAGAACATCCAGATCACCGCCGCGCCGATGCAGAGCGAGAAGGTCTGGGGGATGCCTTCGACGATTTTTTCGTCGACGTTGAGCTGGCTGCTGTAAGAGATCAGATCGCCGGTGAAGATCTTCTTCATCGTCGTCGCGTACTGCTCCGGCAGCGACTTGTCGAAGCCCCATTCCTTGGTCACGTTTTCGATCAGCTGGGCGTCGGCATTTTTGCCGGCCATCCGCACCGCGGGGTCGGAATTGGGGATGACGTTGAAGATTGCGAAGACGATCACCGAGATTGCGAACAGGACCAGGACCATCCCGATCAGGCGCCTGGCGATGAAACGGGCCATCAGACCGCGGTTCCCTCGGGCTCCGGCTTGCCGGCGCGAGCCTCGAGCCGCACCTTCGATTTCGGGTCGAGCGCGTCGCGCACCCCGTCGCCGAAGACGTTGACGGCGAGCACGGTGAGCAGGATCATCGTGCCGGGGATGATCGCCAGCTGCGGGGCGCTGGTGATCAGTTCGAAGCCGTCGGCCAGCATCGTGCCCCAGGAGGAGTTCGGTGGCTGCACGCCGGCGCCGAGGAAGGAGAGCCCAGCCTCCAGCAGCATGCTGTTGGCGATATTGAGGGTGAAGAAGACGATGATCGTGGTCGAGAGATTCGGCAGCAGCTCGCCGAACATCACCCGCAGCGGCCCAGCGCCCTGCGCGATCGCAGCCTCGACGAACTCTTTTTCGCGCAGGCCCAGCACCTCGCCGCGCACCGCCCGACCCATATAGGGGACATAGACGAAGCCGATGATCAGGATCGGGATCCAGATCGAGCCGCTGGAGAGTGAGAGCGGCCCGATCTGCAGGCCGCCGACAGCAAGCGCGGTGCCGAGGGCGATGCCGAGGAGCAGGACCGGGAAGGCCCAGATCACGTCCATCGACCGCGAGATCACCGCGTCGGCCCAGCCCTTGTAATAGCCGGCGATCAAGCCGAGCAAGGTGGCGAGCAGAGTCGTGATCAGGGCGGCGGTGATACCGATGAAGAGCGAGGTGCGCCCGCCGTACATCAGCCGCACCATCTCGTCGCGACCAAGGCCGCCGTCGGCGCCGAGGAAGAACTTGCCGTCGGCGCCGAGATAGACCGGGCCGATCGGCACCCCTTCGAGGTTGACAACTTCGCGCTGTTCGCCGTCGACCGAGATTTTCTCGGTCGTGTGGGTGGCGTTCGGGCCGGTGTGGGCGACGTCGTTCGCCCATAGGGGCGCGGCGAGGACGAAGGCCACTATGAGGACGAACAATGCCCCGAAGGCGAGCGCCACGCGGTTGCGCAGCAGCCTCCTGAAGGCGAGAGACCAGGGGCCTCGCCCCTCGGCCGAGACCCCGGCCGGGGCGGGCGGAAAGCCCGCGTCCCCGGCGCCGGGGAGGGACGGCTCGAGGCTGGGTTCGAGAGCCACCGGCCTATTGTGAAGGCGCGGTCGGTCCCCCTACTTGAACTGGAAGCTCGTCAGATCCTGACCGAAGGTCGGGTTGAAGATCACCTTGTCGAGGTCGATCGCGCTGGAGACGAAGGTCGGCACCGTCCGGTTCCCGTAGGGCGCCCAGACCGCCTTTTCCATGTAGCTCTTGTCGAGTTCCGCGTATTCGGCTTCCTGCTTCGGCCCAAGCTGCTGTTCGCCGAGTTCGGAGATCTTCTTGTCTTCGGCCGGGTAGGCCGTCTGGGTGAAGTTGGCGTTGTTGGTGGGGAGGATGCTTTCACCCGCCAGCAGTGGCTGGAAGTAGTCGTTCGGGTGCGGGTAGTCCTCGAACCAGTCGAACCAGCCGGTGTCGAGGTCCGGCGTGTTCTGGTTGCCGATCACCGTGAAATAGTTGTCGGCGTTGACGATTTTCAACTTTGCGTTGAAGCCGAGTTCCTGCAGAACGCTCTGGTAGTAGGTGACCGCTTTGCTGTTTTCGGCTTCGTTGTCGCCCCAGACCGTGATGTTGCGATCGGAGGGGTTGGCTTCTTTGATCAGGGCCTTCGCTTTGGCCATGTCGTGCGGGTAGAGCTCGAATTTCTTGTAGCCAGGCATGCCCGGGGGGAGGATCTGCTGGGTCGGGGCGATCTGGCCGGCGTAGATCCGGATCATCGCTTCCGGGTCGACCGCATAGTTGACCGCCTGGCGCACCTTGGGGTCGTTGAAGGGCGGCACTTTCGTGTTCATCCAGAAGTAGTAGACGCTGATCGTTTTCTCAATCCGGAACTGGTCCTTGGCTTCGTATTTGCTTTTGACTCCTGCGTAGAGGTCCGGCGGGGGAGGTGTCTGCATCCAGTCGAACTTGCCCTGTTCGGTGTCGTGGACCTGGGTCGCTTTGTTGCGGACGATGCTGATGTCGATCTTGTCGACGTGGCCGCTGGGGATTTCGGGCATCAGCTTGCCGTTGTTCTTGGCCCACTGCGGGTTGCGTTCGTATGACCAGCCGCGGCCCGGGTCGGATTTGGTGATCACGTATGGCCCGGTGGCGGGCGGTGGGTTCGACGACTGGTCTTTGTCCGGCGTGTTCGGCGGCACCGGCGCGACGAACGGCAGGCCGAGCTCGTTCGTGAACGTGCCGCGCGGCTTGACGAGGTTGATCACGATTTCGCCGGTCTTGTCGTTGGTCTTGATGCCGGAGATGCCGCCCTTCTTGGTTTTGGCGAACTTTTCGGCGCCGACGATGTCGGTGTAGAAGGGCGAGCCGCCCGAGTTGGTGAGGAAGCAGCGTTCGACCGCGTATTTGAAGTCGCCGGCTTTGATCGGTTC
>DATCBF010000208.1:0-5221 GCA_036512025.1 Solirubrobacterales bacterium | reverse complement strand
GACTACTGGCTCAACGTTCCCCACGAGGCGACGGCCGCCTACTGGCTGGAGCTCGCGCAGCTCGTCCAGAGCCAGCTCGATCCGTCGTTGCGCGTCTACGTCGAATGGTCGAACGAGGTGTGGAACGGCAGCTTCCCGCAGAACGCCTACGCGGCGACCCAGGCGAAGGCTCTGGGGCTGGCCGGCAGCGACGCCGCGGCCTCGTTCTACGTCTACCAAGCGGTTCGTCTGTACGAAACGTTCGAGGGCGTGTTCGGAAAAGGAAGCCCGCGCCTGGTGAAGGTTCTGGCCGGGCAAGCCGCTTACACCGGCCCCTGTATGAACCACGCCACGGCGTTGCGCGACTCGAAGATCAACCCGAACGGGACCAAGCCCGACGTGTATGCCGTCGCGCCGTACATTTCGGGCACGTCGGTTCAGGCGCTGACGAGCGCGATCTCCGGTTCCACGGGCTGGATTCAATCGGACCTCACCTGCGCGACGCAGATCGGGGTGCCCCTGGTCTCGTACGAAGGGGGATCGGACTCCTATTCCGCGTCGAACTGTCAGACGGTTCAGGTCGACCCGGGAATGCACAACGTCTACACCGCCTACCTCGATGCGATCTCGGGCGCGGGGATGTCGGGACCGTTCATGCAATACACGCATTCGGGATCGTGCTGGGGCCTGAAGGTCGCGACCACCGACGCCGTCTCGGCGGCCCCCAAGTACAAAGCCGTCCTGGACTGGCTGGCGGCGCACCCGTAAGCGCGCCCCGGACGACGGACGACGGACGACGTCTACCGGTCATGGCGGCGTACCCAGAGCCGCGCCCCAGAGCCGGCCGACGTCGGCGGGACGACGTTCCCCCCGGCTACTGCCCGCGGCGCAGCTCGGTCAGGACCGACTTGGCGACCGCCTTGAGCGTGTCGAATACGCCGGCGCCGCTGGTTGCGCAGGCCTCGAACTCGGGTGCCTTGGTCGGGTTCAGGACCTCGCGGAGCTGATCCATCGGCGCGGCGTTGGGGAGGTCGCGCTTGTTGTACTGCACGACGTAGGGGAGCTTGTTGAGGTCGTACCCCTGGTCGGTCAGGTTGAGGCGCAGGTTGTCGAGCGACTCGATGTTGGCCTCCATGCGCTCGATCTGCGAATCGGCGACGAACACCACCCCGTCGACCCCCTTCAGGATCAGCTTCCGGCTGGCGTCGTAGAAGACCTGGCCGGGCACGGTGTAGAGGTGGAAGCGGGTCTTGAACCCGCGGATCTCGCCCAGCGACAGCGGAAGAAAATCGAAGAACAGCGTCCGCTCGGTCTCGGTCGCCAGCGAGATCATCTTCCCCTTCGCGTCGGGGCTGGTCTTCGCATAGATGTAGTGCAGGTTGGTGGTCTTCCCGCACAGACCCGGCCCGTAGTAGACCAGCTTGCAGTTGATCTCGCGCGACGAGTAGTTGATGAAACTCATGCCGACACCCGCAGACGGGCGTCAGTCCACGCGTGAGCGAAGGCGGCTTCGCCGCCGGAGCTCGTCGCGGGAGGTTTGGAACCCTCCCAGGGTTCCAAGTCAATCATTGAACAGGTTGTCGATGTCGCTGTCGGTGATCTCGGTGAGGATCGACGGCTCGCTCTTGGCGGCGGCCTTCTTGGCCACCGAGTCGAAGAGCCGCACCATCTCGTCGGACGACTTCTTGACCCGTAGCCGCACCAGCCCCAGCGAAGACCGCTCGTCGAACAGCACCACCAGGATGGCGCGGCCCCCGACCAGCGTGATGTGGATGTGGGTCTTCTCTCCCTCGTGGAACTGACTGAAGAAGTCCTTCTCGCGAAGGATCTTCGAGATGCCACCGGTCGCGGCGACGTTGCCCGCCGTCAGTGACGACAGCGAGGTCACGTCCAGCTCGTCGACGTCGCCGGCGTCGGCGATCGCCTGACCGTCGCGGCCGATCAAGAGCACGGCCTTGGCATTGGCATCCCGGGTGAGCCGCGCGCAGACGAGAGACATCGCCTGCTGCTCCTCGGGGTACATCACATCGGGGCCACTCATCGTAATCCTCGGCAGGTCGACATCGTGCTCCCTAGGGTTCCCACGAATATCACTCGCGAATCGCGGTTTCAAGCATTGTACCCCGACAATCCCGGCTTCGGACATCTTTACATTTCGCGCCGCCCGTCTATCGCGCGGGCCAGGGTGACCTGATCGGCGTACTCCAGCTCACCGCCCATCGGGACGCCGGTGGCGATCCGGCTGGCCTTGACGCCCAGCGGGCGGAGCAGCTTGGCCAGGTAGACGGCCGTGGCCTCCCCCTCGACGCTGGGGCTGGTCGCCAGAATTACTTCGGCGATCGCCTCGGCGACGCTCCCGTCGCTGCAGCGCCTGAGCAGCTCGGGAATTCGCAGATCGTCGGGCCCCACCCCGTCGAGGGGCGACAGAACCCCGTGCAGGACGTGATAACGCCCGCGGTACCCCCCGGCGCGCTCGATGGCCACCAGGTCCTGGGGCTGCGCGACCACGCAGACCAGGGTGCCGTCCCGCCGCTGGTCCCGGCAGATGGCGCAGGGGTCGGTTTCGGTCAGGTCGCAGCAGGTCGAGCAAAACCGGATCTTCTGTCGGACTTCCACGATGGCGGCGGCCAGCGCCGCGGCGTCCTCCGCCGACGCGCGCAGGATGTGGAAGGCCAGCCGCGCGGCCGTCTTCTCGCCAATCCCGGGCAGCTTGCCGAGCTGCTGGACCAGCCGCGCGATGGGCGAGGCGTACATCGACCGTCAGATCCCGGCGAGGCCGGGTGGCAGGGGCAGCCCGCCCGTCACCCGGGCCATGGCCGCTTCCGCCGTCTCGCGCGCCCGGCCGAGCGCGATGTTGACCGCCCCCACCGCGAGGTCCTCGATCATCTTCTTGTCACCGATGATGGCGTCATCGATGGTCAGCGAGAGAACCTCACCTTTGCCATTCGCGGTGCAGCGGCAGAGGCCGCCGCCGGTCTCGCCGACCACGGTGTTGCGCCCGAGCTCCTCGCGCACGCGGGCCACCTCGCTCTGAATGCGCTGCGCGGTCTCCAGCAGGCCTTTCAGGTCGGGCATCGACATCAGGTTTTGATCTCCTTGAGCGAGGCCCCGAAGACGTCCTGGGCGCTGCGAATCACCGGATGCTGGCGGGCCTCGAGCTCCCGGGTCTTGCGGTCGGCGACCGCAGCCTCGTTCTCGACCCCGACCTCGGAGCGGACGGCGGCGGGGCCGTTGCTGCCGACCGAGAAGCCAATCTTCACCGGGCGCCCCAGCGCGGACGACACGACGGAGTCGATCTCCCCGCGGGCCTTCTCCGCCCGATCGGCATCGATCTTGGAAGAGAACGCCAGCGACATGGCGTTCGAATTCGATGAGATGACCTCCGCGTGCGCCAGCAGCGCCGCCAGCGACGGACGACTCGCCTCGAAGGTTTTGAGAACACTTCGCCAGACGTCAACTATTCCGGGAACCCTGGGAGGGTTCCCGGACCCTCCCGCGACGGGCTCCGGCGAGCCAAGCTCGCCTACGCCCACGCGATCCATTTCGGGAACGGGCGCTGGCGACGCGACCCAGGTCCTGGGCGCGACGGCCGCGGGCGCTTTGGTCGCCGGCGGGGCGGTGGCGGCGATCTGCGCTGGACCCGCGCCGGCCACTGAGGCCGGACGCGGGGCACCGCGCAGACGCCCCTCCATCTCGTCGAGACGCTGCAGGAGATCGCCGAGCGGGACCATCGGCTCGGCGCTGCACAGATCGATGGCCGCCATCTCGTAGAGCAGGCGCGGGGTCGGCAAGCGCGACGCTTCGTCGACGGCGCGGGCCCAGCGGTCGAACAGGATTGTGATCAGGCCGGGCGCGGCGCGGGCCGTGAGCGCGCGGGCTTCGGCGATCTCCTCCGGCGTGGCGTCGACCAGATCGCCGAGATCGATGCCAGCGCCCCCACCGCCCCCGCCCGTCACGCAGGCCACCACCTCGAGGTCGCGCAGAAACCCCAGGAAGGCCCGGCCGAGCTCGCCCAGGTCGACCCCGCGATCGACGGCGCGCGCGATCAGGCGCAGCGCGGTCGCCGGCTGCCGGTCCAGGACCGCGCCGGCGAGCTCCACGAGGAGCCGGCGGTCGGCGACGCCCAGCACATCGGCCGTCACCTCGGCGGTCAGCTTTTCCGCCCCGACGTAGGCGATCGTCTGATCGAGCAACGAGAGGGCATCGCGCACCGAGCCCGCCGCCTGACGGGCGATGAGGCGCACCGCCTCCGGCGTGGCTTCGATCTTCTCCGTCGCCAGGATCCCCTCGAGGTGCGTCGCCAGGCGAGCCGTCGAGATCAGCTTGAAGTCGAAGCGCTGGCAGCGCGAGAGGATCGTGGCCGGGATCTTGTGGACCTCGGTCGTCGCGAAGACGAACACCACGTGGGGCGGCGGCTCCTCCAGCGTCTTGAGCAGGGCGTTCCAGGAGTGCGCCGAGAGCATGTGCACTTCGTCGATGATGTAGACCTTGCGCCGGGCGCGCGCGGGGAGGTACCGCACCCCTTCCAGCACCGACTTGGTCTCCTCGACCTTGGTGTTGGAGGCGGCGTCGATCTCGATGACATCGACCGACCGTCCGGCGACGATCTCCTGGCAGAAGTCGCAGACGCCGCAGGGCTCGGCCGTGGGCCCCTTTTCACAGGAGAGCGCCTTGGCCAAGATCCGGGCGGCGCTGGTCTTGCCGACGCCGCGTGCGCCGGTGAACAGGAAGGCGTGGTGCACCCGGTTCTGGGCGATGGCGTTGGAGAGCGTCCGCGCCACATGTTCCTGGCCGACCAGCTCCGAAAAACGCTGCGGGCGGTACTTCCGGGCCAGGACCAGGTACGACACCCGCGCAATGTACCTAATAAAAGCACCCCCGACGACCGCGAACGCACCCCCTGCGACTGCGAATGACGGGGCTTGTCGGGGAAGGCCGGGTGCTTACCTGTGAAGAGTTCCAATGAGGCTCGACAAACTGACCATCAAGGCGCGGGAGGCCGTCCAGGCCGCCCAGGAGCTGGCCGGGAGCCGCGGCCACCAGGAGCTGACGCCGGAGCACCTGCTGGCTGCGCTGCTCGACCAGGCGGAGGGCGTGACCGGCGCGCTGCTGCGCAAATTGGGCGTCGACCCGACGCTGGTTCGGCAATCCACGGCCGAGTCGCTCGAAGCCCAGCCGCAAGCGCGCGGCTCGACCGCCGACATCTTCGTGGGCCGTCGCTTGAACGAGCTTCTGGAGGATG
>DATCBF010000207.1:0-2575 GCA_036512025.1 Solirubrobacterales bacterium | reverse complement strand
CGATGAAGATGTGCGTTTCGCGGAAGGGCTGGACACGCAGGTGGCGGCGGGATCGCGGGTTTCCGTCATTCCCGCAGTAGCCGGCGGCGCCCTTTAAGCCGTCAATGGCATAGGCCAACCTAGGCCAGATGGCGTGATTGGTGGGTAAGTGGCGCCAGCCGCACCCGGTACAAGGTAAGGTCAATTCCGGTCGCCGTCTGACGGGGACGGGGTTGGTGCGTTATAGCACGTAGCCGTTCTCACCGGTACTGCGATCGACGGGCTCCGCGGTTGCAAGGGGCGGAGCCCGAGGCCCGAGCGCAGTTAGGGAGTTGTTTGGAATGGCTCAGGGCACCGTCAAGTGGTTTAACCCGGACAAGGGATACGGCTTCATCGCCGTCGACGGTGGCAAGGACGTCTTTGTCCACTTCTCAGCGATCCAGTCAGATGGCTATCGCACACTCGAAGAAGGACAGAGGGTCGAGTTCGAGATCACGCAGAGCGATCGGGGCGCGCAGGCCGACAAGGTCCAAGTGCTCTCGTAGCTTCACGTGCGGCTCCGTGGGTTTGTTGCGGAGTCGCGGTTCTGCCGGGTTCAGCGGTCGGCCCGGCCTCCCGGGGCCGGGCCGACCTGGTTTAACTCCGCGTCCTAGCTCCGTGCCTTAACCACCCGTCCGGGCCGGACGTGGGTCGTGCCGTCGGCGTGAGCACGCCCGGAAGCGGCCCGTTGCTTGTCGGTTTCTTCATGCCTCGCAGCCTCCCAGGCTCGGCTTTTACCTCCGACGTTTGCACTCTCCCTAGGAGAGTGCTAAACATGATGCTGGCACTCTCCTTATGCGAGTGCCAGCATGATGGCGGGATCGAGCGACGAGGCACCGCCCGGCGGCAGGAAGGGACTGTCCGCGGGGAGTGCCGTCCGTCGCGGGCGTCGGCTCGATCTGCGCGTACGCCACAAAGGATCTGGAGCCTATGGCAGCGAAGATGATCGCGTTCGACGAGGAAGCCAGGCGCGGCCTCGAGCGCGGGATGAACCAGCTCGCCGACGCCGTGAAAGTAACCCTCGGCCCGAAGGGCCGGAACGTGGTACTCGAGAAGAAGTGGGGAGCCCCCACGATCACCAACGATGGTGTATCCATCGCCAAGGAGATCGAGCTCGAGGACCCGTGGGAGAAGATCGGCGCCGAGCTTGTCAAGGAAGTAGCCAAGAAGACCGACGACGTGGCCGGTGACGGCACGACGACGGCTACCGTGCTGGCCCAGGCGCGCGTGCGCGAGGGCCTGCGCAACGTCGCCGCGGGCGCCAACCCGATGTCGCTCAAGCGCGGCATCGAGGCGGCCGTGGAGCGGGTGAGCGAGGAACTGTCCAAGCTCGCCAAGGACGTGGAGACGAAGGAGCAGATCGCCTCTACCGCCTCCATCTCGGCCGGCGACCCGGCCATCGGCGAGATGATCGCCGAGGCCATGGACAAGGTCGGCAAGGAAGGCGTCATCACCGTCGAGGAGTCCAACACCTTCGGCCTTGAGCTTGAGCTCACCGAGGGCATGCGCTTCGACAAGGGATACATCGCCCCGTACTTCGTCACCGACCCGGAGCGGCTTGAGGCCGTCCTCGAGGACCCGTACATCCTCGTGGTCAACTCCAAGGTCTCGGCGAATAAGGACATGCTCCCGCTGCTCGACAAGGTGGTGCAGTCCGGCAAGTCGCTCGTCATCATCGCCGAGGACGTCGAGGGCGAAGCCCTGGCGACCCTGGTCGTGAACAAGATGCGCGGCCTGTTCAAGTCAGTGGCCGTGAAGGCCCCTGGCTTCGGCGACCGCCGCAAGGCCATGCTCGGTGACATCGCCATCCTCACCGGTGGTCAGGTCATCAGCGAGGAAGTGGGCCTCAAGCTGGAGAACGTCGACCTCGACGTGCTCGGCCGGGCCCGCAAGGTCGTGGTCACCAAGGACGAGACGACGATCGTCGACGGCGCTGGCGATGCCGACCAGATCTCTGGTCGCGTCAACCAGATCCGCACCGAGATCGACAACACCGACTCGGACTATGACCGCGAGAAGCTGCAGGAGCGGCTGGCCAAGCTGGCCGGCGGCGTCGCCGTCATCAAGGCGGGCGCGGCCACCGAGGTCGAGCTGAAGGAGCGCAAGCACCGCATCGAAGACGCGGTGCGCAACGCCAAGGCCGCGGTCGAAGAGGGTGTCGTGCCCGGCGGCGGCGTCGGGCTGCTCCAGGCGGGCCGCAAGGCCTTCGAGAAGCTCGACCTGTCGGGCGACGAGGCGACCGGCGCGCAGATCGTGCGCCGTGCGCTCGAGGAGCCGCTCAAGCAGATCGCGGTGAACGCTGGCCTCGAGGGCGGCGTGGTGGTCGAGAAGGTCAAGACCCTGCCTGCCGGCGAAGGGCTGGACGCTTCGTCCGGCGACTACGTCGACATGTTCAAGGCCGGGATCATCGACCCCGCGAAGGTCACCCGTTCGGCGCTGCAGAACGCGGCTTCGATCGCGGCCCTGTTCCTCACCACCGAAGTGGTTATCGCGGAGAAGCCGGAGAAGGAGAAGGCCCCCGCCGCCCCTGGCGGCGGCGACATGGACTTCTGATCCA
>DATCBF010000206.1:0-16245 GCA_036512025.1 Solirubrobacterales bacterium | reverse complement strand
CGCCCTCGCCTTTTTGGCGCTGTTCGCCGGCCTGGTCCAGATCCCGGGGGTCGACGACACCATCACCCACTTCCTCGACCCGGTCTTCGCCGACTCGCCGCTGGCGGCGATCCAGCCCTCGGTGGCAGCATCGTGGGCGGGCCTGGCGATCGGCGCCGCGATCTCGCTCGCCGGCATCGGCATCGCCTACTGGCTCTACATCCTGCGGCCCGAGACCCCGGCGGCGCTGATCCGCCGCTTCCGCCCGCTCCATACCTTCCTCGTCAACAAGTGGTATTTCGACGAGGCGATCGACTTCCTCATCGTCCGCCCCGCGCTCGCCGTCGGCCGCTTCGCCAACCGCACCTTCGAGCGCTTCGTCGTCGGCGGGTTGATCACCGGCACCGAGGACGTGGTCGGCGGCGCCGGGCGGATCGTCCGCACCGTGCAGAGCGGCTTCCTGCGCAGCTACGCGCTGCTCCTGATCGCCGGCTTCGCCGGGCTCGGCCTCTACTTCCTGCTGAGCAGCACATGATCAGCGCGCTGCTCTGGGCACCCCTCGCCTTCGGCCTCGTCGGCCTCTTCCTGCCGAAGCGGGCGGTCGGCTGGTGGGCCGTGCTCGGCGCCGTCGTCACCCTGGCGATATCGATCGGCTTCCTCGCCGGCTTCGACTCCGGCGCCAGCGGCCTGCAGGACAGCGTCGACATCAGCTGGATCTCCGGCCTCGGCGTCGACTACAACCTCGGCATCGACGGGCTCAACGTCTTCCTGATCCTGCTGACGACGGTGCTCTGGACAGGCGCCACCGCCTTCGCCGCCTTCCGCCAACAGGATCGCCCGCAGCTCTTCTTCCTGATGATGCTGCTCGGCGAGACCGCGACCCTGGGCTCGTTCCTGGCCCAGGACCTGCTGCTCTTCGTCCTCTTCTTCGACCTGATGCTGGTCCCGTTCTACTTCCTCTTCGGCTCCTGGGGCAGCGACCGCGAGGACGGGCCCAGCGCCTCGGCGGCGACGCTGAAGATGATCGTCTACACGCTGATCGGCTCGCTGCTGATGCTGGTGGCGGCGATCGCGACCGCGATCATCTCCGCCGACGGCGGCCACATCACCTTCTCGATCGCCGAACTCTCCAAGCATCCCCTCGGCGACGGCAGCCAGCGCTGGATCTTCTGGTTCTTCGCCGCCGCCTTCCTGGTCAAGATGCCGGCCTTCCTCCTCCACGGCTGGATGCCCGACGCCTACAGGGCGGCGCCGCTGCCGGCGCTGGCGGTCTTCTCCGGCGTGCTCGCCAAGGTCGGCGCCTACGGCTTCCTGAGGGTGGTGCTGCCGCTCTTCCCGGCGGCGACGGTCCAGTTCCAGACCGTGATCCTGCTGATCGCCCTGGCCTCGATCCTCTACGGCTCGGTGATGGCCTTCACCCAGACCAACGTGCGCCTGATCGCCGGCTACTCCTCGGTCGCCCAGCTCGGCTTCATCCTCGCCGGCATCTTTGCCCTGCGCGCCGACGGCGCCGACGGCTCGATCCTGCAGATGGTCAACCACGGGCTGGTGGTGGCGCCGCTGTTCATCATCATCGCGATCTTGGTCGAGCGCTCCGGCACTGAAGATCTGCGTGAGATGGGCGGGATGGCGCTGCGGGCCCCGGTCCTGGCGGCGCTCTTTTTGATCGTCACCCTGGCGACCCTGGCGATGCCCGGCTCGGCCAACTTCATCGGCGAGTTCTACATCCTCAACGGCCTCTTCCAGTCGAAGATCGTCTTCGCCTTCATCGCCATCTCCGGCGTCGCGATGTCGGCCTACTACGCCCTGCGCCTCTACCAGCGGACGATGCACAACCGCAAGCCGGAGGGGCTCACCTCGCGTGAGATCGGCTGGCGCGACGGGATCGTGCTGGCGCCGCTGGTGCTCTGCATTGTCGGGCTGGCGCTGTACCCGCAGCTGATCCTCCACCGCACCGCGCCGACCGTGCAGCAGACCGTCGCCAGTGTCACCCGCGGCGACGCTCCGGAAGCGCGGTTGGCCAAGGCGGAATACCCGACGGTGCTGCAGTTCAGAGAAGTCTTTCCCGCCCAGAAGGAACGATGAACTTCCACGAACCACACATCGACTACGCCGGCATCTCGCCGATCATCGCCCTCAGCGCCGGGCTCTGCATCGTCCTGCTGACCGCGGTCTTCAAGCCGCTGCGGCGGACCGCTCCCGGCCTCACCCTGCTGGCGCTGGCGGCGGCGGCCGGGCTGCTGATCTGGCAGTGGGGCGACCCCAAGGACCTCGTCACCGGGGCGCTGCGCCTCGACGATCTGGCGATCTCGATCTCGCTGATCGCGATCCTCACTGCCGCCGTAACCGTCTTCCTCTCGATCCGCGAGCCCGCCGCCGAGCAGGCCGGCCATGGCGAGTACCACGCGCTGCTGCTCGGCTCGGTGCTGGGGATGACGCTGCTGTCCCAGGCCACCAACCTGGTCACCTTCTTCGTCGCGATCGAGACCCTCTCGATCCCGCTCTACATCCTCTGCGCCACCAACCTGCGCCGTGAGAAGTCACTGGAGTCGGGGCTGAAGTACCTGATCATCGGCTCGCTCGGCTCGGCGACGCTGCTCTACGGGATGGCCTTCATCTACGGCGGCACCGGCTCGACCGACTTCTCCGGGATCGCGGCCGGGATCGCCCAGAAAGGGGTCCTCGGCGACCCACTGATCCTGATCGGGATCGGGATGGCCGCGGTCGGCCTCGCCTTCAAGACCTCGATCGCCCCCTTCCACCAGTGGACGCCCGATGTCTACGAGGGAGCGCCGAGCCCGATCACCAGCTTCATGGCGGTGGCGACCAAGGCCGCCGCCTTCGCCGTCTTCGTCCGCTTCTTCGACGTCGCTCTGGCGCCACAGGCCGGCGACTGGCAGCCGGCGCTCGCCGTCCTCGCCGCGATCTCGATCGTAGTCGGCAACGTCGGCGCCCTCGGCCAGGACTCGCTGAAGCGGCTGATGGGCTACTCCGGCGTCGCCCAGGCCGGCTACATGCTTGGCGGCCTCGTCGTCGCCACCCAGGCCGGCGTCCAGGCGCTGGTCTTCTACCTCGCCGCCTACGCCTTCATGAACATCGCCGCCTTCGCCGTGATCGTCGCCCGCGAGCGCGAGACCCCCTACGGCGACAGCATCCGCGCCGTGCGCGGCCTCGGCGCCGAGCGGCCGCTGCTGGCCTGGCCGCTGACGATCTCGATGTTCGGCCTCGCCGGGCTACCGCTGACGGCGGGCTTCATCGGCAAGCTCTACCTGATCGAGGCGCTGGTCGAAGGCGACTACACCTGGCTCGCCGTCTTCATCGCGGTCGGCACGATGATCTCCCTCGCCTACTACCTGAAGGTGGTGGCGGCGATGTGGATGCGGCCCGAGGCCGGCACAGCCGAGCTGCCGGCGATGGCCGGCGCCTCGCCCGAGGCCGACCCGATTGACCCCAAGGCCGGCACTCGCCCCTACATCGTCGGCCCGGCGTTGCTGGCGGCGGCCGCAGTCGTCTTCTTCGGGGTCATCCCCGAGCCTTTGGTCGAGTTCGCCAAGCACGCCGGCGCTTCGCTGCTCTAGCCCGGCACGGTCCTGTCGCGGGGCGTGAATCACGAGACCGCAAAAGGCGTCGCATATCGACGCCTTTTGCGGTCTCGTGTTGATCCCTTGTTCAGCCGGGATCGCTGGGCGCGCCCAGCGCGGCGCCGGTATCGTCGCCTGCCATGACCGACCGCCCCCGCGCCCTGTCAGCCACGACGATGTGTGAGGCGTTTCAGATCACCGCTGCCGAGTGGGCCGAGAGCCCGGCGCTGCGGCTCAAGGACAGCGACTACGAGGCGAGCTTCGCCGACTACGCCGCCGCGGTGCGCCGCCGCGCCGCGGGGCTTGCCGCGCTGGGGGTCGGCCGCGGCGACACCGTCGGCTTCATGCTGGTCAACCGCCCGGCCTTCCACCTCACCGACTGCGCCGCGATGCACCTAGGCGCCACCTGCTTCTCGGTCTACAACACCTCCTCCCCCGAGCAGGTCGAGTACCTGGTCGCCGACGCCGCCAATCGGGTGATCGTCACCGAGCAGGCCTTCCTCGACCGGGTGCTGGAGGCCCGCGAGCGAGTCGACAGCCTCGAGCACGTGGTCGTGGTTGACGGCGAGGCGCCGGCGGGCACGCTCTCGCTGGCCGAGCTGGAGGCGATGGGCGACCCGGAGTTCGACTTCGAGGCGGCCTGGCAGACGGTCGAGCCCGACGACGTGCTCTGCCTGATCTACACCTCCGGCACGACCGGGCCACCGAAGGGGGTGCAGCTGACCCACGCCAACATGGTCGCCGAGTTGCGGGCCTGCGACGCGGTCCACCCGGCCACCCCGGGCGGGCGCACGATCTCTTTCCTTCCCAGTGCCCACATCGCCGACCGCTGGGCTCAGCTCTACGCGCAGATGGTCCACGGCAACTGCGTCCACTGTTGCCCCGACCCGCGGCAGATGGTCGCCTACACGATCGAGGTCAAACCGACGCTCTGGGGCGGGGTGCCGCGGATCTGGGAAAAACTGAAGACCGCGATGGAAGCGGTGATGGAGGCCGAGCAGGACGACGCCAAACGGGAGGCGACCGAGCAGGCGATGGAAGTCGGGCGTCGCCGCGTCGCCGCCTATATGGAGGGCGAGGTGCCGGCCGAGCTGCAGGCCGAATGGGACCGCGCCGACGAGCTCGTCTTCTCCAAGGTGCGGGAGATGCTGGGCCTGACCGAAGTCGAGCAGTTCGCCGTCGGCGCGGCGCCGACCCCGCCCGAGGTGCTCGAGTTCTTCCTCGCGATGGGGATCGAGATCTGCGAGCTGTGGGGGATGTCGGAGCTGTCCTCCGTGGCGACGCTGAACCCGCCCGGCCGGGTGCGGGTGGGAACGGTGGGGCCACCACTGCCGGGCGTCGAGGTGAAACTGGCCGACGACGGCGAGGTGATGGTGCGGGGGGCGATCGTGATGAAGGGCTATCGCAACATGCCCGAGCGCACGGCAGAGGCGTTCACCGAGGACGGCTGGCTGCTGAGCGGCGACATCGGCGAATTCGACGAGAAGGGCTATCTGCGGATCGTCGATCGCAAGAAGGAGCTGATCATCGGCGCCTCCGGCAAGAACATGTCGCCGGCGGCGATCGAGGCGAAGCTGAAGGCCGCCTCGCCGCTGATCGCCCAGGCGGTCGCGATCGGCGATCGCCGCCCCTACAACGTGGCGCTGATCACCCTCGACCTCGATTACCTCGCCGCCCGCGGCGCCGAGGCGACGGACCCCGCGATCGCGGCGGAGGTCGAGCGGGCGGTCGAGGCGGCGAACCAGCGGCTCTCGCGGGTCGAGCAGATCAAGCGCTTCCGGGTGCTGGATGGCGAGTGGGCGCCGGGGGGCGAGGAGCTGACCCCGACGATGAAGCTGCGGCGGCGCCCGATCGAGCGCACCTACGGCGCTGAGATCGAGGCGCTCTACGCGCCCGCCGGCTGAGCCGACCTCGCGAGGCCCCCGATAGGCGTCGTCCTCACAGCAGCGGCGATCTTCATCGCGACAGGAGTCGGCGTCTGGTCGGAGGGACGCTGGCCGCAGGGCGCAGCCAAGGCGGCCCGCCGCGCCCTGGTCCTGCTGCTCTACGTCTTCCTGCCGCCGGTGATCTTCTTCAACATCGCCGCCGCCAACATCGACCTCAGCCACGGGGTCGGGCTGGCGCTGGGGATCGTCGCCTCCTCGCTCGGCGCTCTGCTCGCCTGGTGGGTGGCGAGCCGCATCCTGAAGCTGAGCCGGCCGCAGACCGGTGCTGTCGTCTGCACTGTTCTCAGCGTCAACACCGGCTATCTCGGCTATCCGCTGACCGTGGCCCTGCTCGGCCGCGACCAGCTCTCCACCGCCGTCCTCTACGACGTCCTCGTCACCGGGCCGTGCCTGCTGCTCGGCGCCTTCGCGGTCGGCGCGGCGTTCGGAACCAAGGCCGGTGAAACCCCACGCCAGCGGATCAACGCCTTCTTCACCCGCAACCCGCCCCTCTACGCGGCAATCGCCGGCCTGCTCGCCCCGTCGGCGCTCGCCCCCCACGTTCTCGTCGACGCCTCCCAGGCGCTGATCGTGGCGATCCTGCCGATCGGCTTCTTCGCGGTCGGCGCCACCTTGGCCGAGAACGCCGAACACGGCGAGCTGCCGATGCCACCGCCGCTGACCCGGCCGGTGGTCGTCTCTCTCATCGCCCGGCTGGCAGTCGTGCCGGCCCTGCTGATGCTGATGGCGGCGCCGCTGATCCACCTCCCGGCCGCCTATCGCCTGCTCTCGGCGATGCCCTCCGGCCTCAACTCGCTGGTCATTGCCCACGCCTACGGCCTTGACATGGAGATCACCGCCGAGGCCGTCACCTGGTCGACGGCGATCGTCGTCGCGGCCGCGCTCGCCTCGCTGCTGTTCTGAGAATCGCCTCTCCTATCCTGGACCCATGCTCCACCACGTGACCCTTGAGATCTCCCCCGCCGAGGTCGAGCGGGCCACCGAGTTCTGGCGCCTGCTCGGCTTCGCCGAGGTCGAGGCGCCGGCCGATCTCGCCTCCACCTTCACCTGGCTCGAGCGTGAGGGCACGCAGATCCACCTGATGCGCATCGACGCGCCGACGGTCCCCCGCCACGGCCACGTCGCCGTCGTGGCGCCGAACTACCGGCAGACGGTCGAGCTCCTCGAAGGAGAGGGATTCGAGATCGCCCCGAAGCGCGAGCGATGGGGCTCGCCCCGGGCCGAGACGATCTCCCCCGGCGGCCACAGAGTCGAGCTGATGGCGGCGCCGCCGTCCGGCGAGACCGGGACCTAGTCGACCCGCCCGCTCTGCTTCGCCGCCAAGAGATCGCGATCGGCGTAGACGAACAGCTCGTCGAGGGTGCGGCCGTCGGCGGGGAAGATCGCGAACCCGGTGCCGGCTGAGACCTGGACGCTGTCTCCGCATTCGCGCAGCCGCGTCCGCAGCCGAGCCGCGACATCGATCGCCTCCTCGCTGTTGGTCTCCGGCGCGATCACGGCGAACTCGTCGCCGCCCTGGCGGAAAACCGAGTCCTCGCCCCGCACCTCGTCTTGCAGGGCGGCCCCGACCACGGCCAGCAGGCGGTCCCCTTCGAGATGACCGAGGCTCTCGTTGACCTGCTTGAAGCCGTCGAGGTCGATCAGGATCAGGGCGAATTCTCTGGCGCGGCGGGAGTGGCGCGCGACTTCCTCGTTGAGGCGCTCGTTCAGCGCGCGGTAGTTGCCGACTCCCGTCAGCGCGTCCTTGCGCGAGAGCGCCCAGAAGGCCTTGCGGCTCGCTTGCAGGCGCCTGGTCAGAACCACCCCGCTCAGCCCGGCGGCGACCAGGCAGACCGCCTCGACCAGACCGAGGATCGCGCGCTCGGCCGGCGTGAAGGACCCGATCAGCAGAGGCGCCGCCAAACCGACCGCCATCGCCAGCACCGCGGCGCCAAGCAGGTGGCCACCGATGTCACGGGGGCCGTTGGCGGGCGCGGGGGAGGAATCGGAAGGTGTCTTCAAGGCGTTTCTCAGCTCTACATAACAAGAATATGACTCCTGGACGAGCCCGTCTTGAGACCCGGCTACGATGCGCCGGTGCGCTACCCGGTCGAGGAATTCACCACGGAGGAGAAAGCCCTCCTCACCCCGCATTTCACAAATCTCGATCGCCCGGTTTTCGCGCTCGTCAACCTCCCAGAGACTGTCAAGGGAGCGCTTTTTGCCCGCTATTCACGCTATTCCGGGACCGTGCGCCGGCTCTACCTGGAGGAGTTCGCGGCCGATGCCGGCGCCGCCGGCCGCCCCTTCGACGGCGCCGAGGGCGCCCGCGCCGCAAAACTCTACGAGCGCGTCTTCCTCGGCTACGGGGACGACTCGATCGCCCAGGTCGGCGGCGCCCACGTCGCCTGCGAGTGGGTCTCCAACGTCCTCACCAAGGTCCTGCAGCGCGGGCGCCTGGCCGCCTACCTCGAGCAGTCGACCCGCTACATCCCCTACGACAAGCCGCTTCCCGGCGGCGGCTATCGCTTCTACAGCGACGACGATCTCGGCCCGGAGTTCCGGGCCTCGATGGACGAGCTGTTCGCGATCTACTCGCGCTCGCTGCGCCAGGTGGAGGAGTGGGCGGCGGAGCGCTGGCCGCGGGGCGACTCCGAGCCGGAAGGCCCCTGGATGCGCTCGATCCGAGCCAAGGCGCTCGACCTCCTGCGCGGCCTGCTGCCGGCGGCGACCCTCAGCCACGTCGGCATCTACGCCTCCGGCCAGGCCTACGAGCAGCTGATCCTGCGGCTGATGGCCTCGCCGCTGCCGGAGGCCCGCGAGTACGGCGGCATGATCCTCTCCGAGCTGCAGCAGGTGATGCCGAGCTTCGTCTCCCGGGTCGAGCGGCCCGACCGCGGCGGCGAGTGGGTCGATTACCTGTGCCGGCGCCGCGAGGCGACCGAGCGCTGGGTCTCGCGGCTGGGCCTCGACCGCCGCGACTCCGGCGAGGACACCCCCGCGGTCGAGCTGGTCCACGTCGACGGCAGCGAAGAGGACCTGCTTGCCTCCTGCCTGTTCGAGTCTGCCTCCGCGCCCGAGACCGAGATCCTCGGCCGCCTCGACGTGCTCGACCGCTCCGAGCGGGCGGAGCTGCTTGCCGCCCTCGTCGGCGATCGCTCCAACCGCCGCCACCGTCCCGGCCGCGGCTTTGAGGCGCTGCGCTACCGCTTCGAGATCGTCTCCGACTACGGCGCCTTCCGCGACCTCCAGCGCCACCGGATGCTGACCTGCCAGTGGCAGCGCCTGGGGCCGGACCTCGGCGCCGGCGTTCCCGACGAGGTGCGTGAAGCCGGCGCCGGCGACGAGTTCGAGCGAGCCCTGGAGATCTCCCGCGGCGAGTACGAGCGTCTGACCGACGCCGGGCTCAGCGAGGCGGCGCCCTACGCGCTCTGCCTCGCCTACCGGATCCGCTACTCGCTCGACCTCAACGCCCGCGAGGCGATGCACCTGATCGAGCTGCGCTCCGGCCGCGAGGGCCACCCCACCTACCGCGCCGTCGCCCAGGCGATGCACGAGAGGATCGCCGCGATCCACCCCGCGGTCGCGGCGACGATGAGCCACGTCGACACCTCCCAGGAGCCGCGCCTGGAGCGAATCCTCAGTGAGATCCGCACCCAGCGCAAGCGCGCCCAGGCCGCCGCCCACAGCGGCGGCACCGAATCGCCGCCGGGCCTCAACCCGCTCGGCTAGCTCCGGGCCGGACTAGTCGGCGGCCTGGGTTTCACGCAGAGCGTTGACAACCCAGGTGCTGTCGATCAGGGCCGCGCTGGGCCGGTAGAAATGCTCGACCGAGCCCCGCACGTTGCCAGTGTCGACCATGACCAGGGCTTCCTTCTCCGCCAGCACCCTGAAGTGGTAAGAGACGTTGCTCAGCTTGCGATCGACAATCTGTGCGGTTTCGACCGGGCTGATGGCGGCGCCCTCTGGCAACGCCAATGCGATCCTGAGGATCTGCCGGCGCAACCTGTGGTTGAGGGCAAACACGAACGATGGCGATTCTTCGGCGGTCGTTTTCTTCTCCTTCTGCTTGTCCTCGACGTTCATGGCGATCCTCTCTGGCCCCTCGAGGCGATTTGCGGTGGACATAGGTTTTTGCCTACTCCGCGATCCTTGCGCATTTTTCATGGCTCGCCAGGACAATCGCTTGACCGTGAAAAACGATCTTGTTTCAAACGGCTCGTGCGGACGGCTGGCCTGCATCCAAAGCCCAGGGAATGGGCCAGGCCCAATTCTTGGGCCTGGCCCACCTAGCTCGTTCTAGTTGCCCTTCTTGATGGCTGCCGCAGGCAGCATCTGCTCGGTCTTAGAAATTCTCATGTGGCTTCACCCCCCTCCCGCGCATCGATCGCTTAGGTGCTGGGTCCGACCACTGAGCCGCCGAGGTCTTTCCCAAAACCCCAAATGCCAGCATTGCTCAAAGGAGCTCTCTCAATCGAGCGGTTCGATTAAGGCGCTTTTAGCTCGTTGCGAAAAGCGCCCCACTAAACTTCTATTTATCTCTTAATCAAGTTTCTTCGAGGACTCCTTGCCTACACGCCCGACGTCACCCCTTACGGACCCTCAGCTCGTCACGGCGCTTGCACACCCAACTCGCCTACACGTGCTGATGGCTCTTGACAATCGAGTCGCCAGCCCCAGTGAACTCGCCGGTGAATTGGGCGAGACGGTCAAGCACGTCTCCTACCACGTCAAGCAGCTCGAGGAACTGGGCTGTGTCGAGCTGGTGAGCATTGAGCCAGCAGAGAACGGCCGAGTGATGAAGCATTTCTACAGAGCCATTCAGCGTGCATACTTCGAAGCGGACGGGTGGGAGCGGCTGGACGACGGCGAAAAACACGCCGTGGTGACGACCTTCATGCGCCAGATCTCGGATGATCTATCCAAAGCGATGGTGGGCGGTACGTTCTACGATCCCGACGACAACCACATCAGCCGCACGCCCATGGTGGTGGATGAAGAGGGTTGGCAAGAAGTGATCTCGCTTCTGGATGGAACGGCTGAAGAGCTCCTAGTCATTCAGGCGAGAGTCAGCGCTCGCAAGAACCGCGAGAAAGCAAAGAAAATGCTCGCGAAGGTCGCGATGATCCATTTTCGCTCTCCGGGGCACGAGAAGAAGGCGTGGACGCCTCAACATGCGTCCCCGGCAATACGCCTTCCTGCTTCCCGTCTCGACACAACTTTCTCTTTACGAGAGCCATCCGCAGCGACACCTACCCAACTCGCGATGGCGCTCTCACGCACGGTACGGACGAGAATGATGACGGTTCTCAACGAGAGATCAGTGACGTCCAACGAACTTGCCGGTGAGCTGGGAGAGTCCGTCAAGCAGGTGACTTACCACATGAAAAAGTTAGTTGAGCTTGGCTGCATTGAGTCGGTCGCGATACAACCGCCCAGAGCTGGTGGCAAAACTGAACGCTCCTACAGAGCCACTGTGCGCCCGTCTTTCAATGCTGCGGAGTGGGAGCAGCTTGGAGAGAAGGAAAAACACAGTGTTCTTACGACGATCATGGGTCTGATCTCTGAAGATATTGCCGACGCCCAAGCGACGGGGACCTTTGATGATCCCGACGACAACCACATCAGCCGCACGCCAATGGTGGTGGATGGAGAGGGTTGGCAGGAAGTGATCTCGCTCCTCGACAAAGCGGCAGATGAGCTGCTTGTCATTCAGGCGAAAGTCAACGCTCGCACGGGCGGCGAGAGGACTGGGGCGATGTTTGCGAAGGTCGAGATCATCCACTTCCGCTCTCCCGACAACGCGAAAATGGACGGCGCGGCGAGAGGATCTAAGTAGGAAAGTCGGCTAGTCGCGCTGCTTGCGCTTGCGCTTCGGCTCGTCCGGGCCTTCGGGAGCCTCACCGGGAGAGTCCTCGGGCTGATCGTCGGCGTCGCCGGCGTCGGGGCCTTCGAGCGACGCGGCGGCTTTCTCCCCCGGTGTCGGCCAGGGAATCGCCTCTCCGGCCGCCCAGGCCGGCGGGCGGCCACGTGGGAGCCATCCCGCCACCAGCAACCCGAAGTAGAGGAAGAAGATCAGGGTGAACTGGACGAGGAGCAGGAGCGCGGCGGCGCCGAGGGCGATTCCGAGCGAGGCCCAGAACCTGGTCAGCAAGCCTGTCCTCATCGCCCAGAGGCAGGTGTAGAAGAGGGTGAAGGCGAGGCCGAGACGACCGGCCAGGCCGAAGCCGGTGCCGACGTTGCGGGTCGAGGCGTCGCTGATCGCGTTTTCGGCGGTGTCGTCGGCGATCTTGGTGTTGACGCAGCGGTCCATCGCGCCGGCGCCAGGGCCGCTGTCGAATTCTTCGCCGAATGCCTTGGCCTTCTTTTCCTTGAGGTCGGTGTGGCACTTTTCCAGCGCCACCTTCTTGGTCATGGTCACCGAGGAGTTGCCGGCGACGAATTCCGAAGCGGCGCTGGTCGTCGCCGCCGCGTTGAGGCCGGCCGAGAGCGCCAGGAACAGTGGCGCGGCGACAACGATTCCGATCAGCTGGGCCCGGACCCGTTTGCTGCGAGCCTGATCGGCGCGGAAGAGGTAGATCAGCGGCGCCGTCAGCAGGATGAAGCCGACGATCTCGAGCACCGTCGAGAGAATCACGGAGGAGTGGTGCTGGTGGGCAAGCTGGAGGATTTCCGCGCTGCCTTCGCCTCTGACGTCGTTGATCGCGACCACCGAGCCGATCAAGAGCGCGACCCCGGCAAGCGTCACAAGCGCCACCGGCATCGACCATCGCTTCTCGCGCATCAGCAGCTGCGACTTGGTCATCTGACTCCTAGCCTCTCTTCGTGGAAGTAGAACGGCCGCGCGACTGAGATCGCGCTCCGATCGGGCGTTGCGGTGGACGACACCCGCGGTGATGAGCTCCTTAGCCGCACTGTGGCCGTACGCTACCGCGCATGAACAAAGCGCAGCGCACGCCCGTCGTCCCGCTCGAGGCGGGAAGCAGCCCCGACAACCCACCCTGCCCCGCCTGCGGCGAGCCGCTGTTCGGCTGGATCGGCGCCAGCCCCGGGATGAGTGGCTCGATCAGCCGCTGCGAGAGCTGTGGGCTGGGTGTGGTGGGTGAGCCCGGCGATGCCGCGGAGGCCCTCCACGAGCTGGACCGACATGGCGTCGACGGCAGCGTCCGGATCTCCAACCGGGCCAGCGTCGCCTCCGCCCTGGGCAGCGGCGGCTGGGCCGGGCTGGAGCCGGGCGCCCGCTACCTCTTCTCGGTCGAGTCGGTGCGGCGGCTGGTGGCGGTGCGGGACCAGGTCGTGACGACAGGGCGCTGGGCGCCACTGGCCGGCCTCGCTTCGATGTGGCAGACGATGCTGAACAGCCTCACATTTGGCCGCAACATCGCGCTCGGCGCGCTTGGGCGCGGCGCCGCGGTCCCGGCCCCGGAGCGCTGGCAGCGGCGGATCGACGGCCTGATCAGCATCGTCCTCGCGATCCCGGCCCTGGTCGTCGCCCTGCCGCTGGAGATCGGGGGCGCGGCGATGCGTCGCGGCGCCGTGGTCTCTCTGCGCCTGCAGCTGCTCTAGAGCAGCTAGGAGAGGCCCTCGCGGGCCTCGCGCACAAGGGTCACGGCCTCGGGAAAGAGGACCCGGATCGCGTCGCGCACCTGCATCGCCTGCTCGTCGGGGCCACCCGACAGCTCGAGCCGGCCGATCGAGGCGACGGTCATCTCGACCGCGAGCTTGATCGCGTTGTCGGCCCAGGCGACGCGCTGGGAGGACTGCATCTGCTCGGACATCTCCTCCATGCGGGCGCGGAACTCGTCCGGATCGCCGAAGAGGTTGAAAGGGCTTCCCTCCATCTCAGATATGTAATCAGACCGCCGAGGCCGCGAGGCAAAGATTTGACGTTTAGCGTGCCACGCACGCGCCGGGCCGCCCTAGCTTCGGGCAATGCGGAACGGAGTAAAAGGTGAGCGGGGGTCGGCCAGCGTCGAGCAGGTGGGGCTGGCGGCGCTGATTGCGCTGATCCTGCTGGCAGCGATCGCGGCGGTGGCGGCCGGGGGAGAAATCGACGCCGGCCGTCTCCTCGGCGGCACGATCGCCCGCCGACTCACCTGCGGCCCCCGCATCCCTGACGCCTGCCGACACCATCCGCTGGTACCCGCCTACGGATGGCCCTTGGCCCGGATGGCCCGAGCGCTCGCTCCGGCGCCGGCCGCGGAGCCCGGGCCCAGCGGCCTGCCTCTCGTCCCGGTCGACTTCCGCCGCTGCCGCCGCGAAAGCTGCGCGGTCGCCGCCGGCGCCCACATCACCGCCTCCGGCCGGCGCACCACCGCCTTCACCGAGCTGATCGACCGCCGGAGAAGCTCCGGCTGGGTGGAGATCGTCTACTGGCTCTACCGCCCAAGCCTCGGCTGGCAAAGGATCGAACGGCGGGCGGGGCAGGCCCAGATTGCCGCCGCAAGCACCACCCCGGTCCTGCTCGGAGACGATCCCGCCCTGGTCCCGCTGGAGACCCTCCCCGGCCGCAACCACTACGACTTTCCCGCCGGCGAAAGGCCGCCTTGGCAGTGGCACATCCGCGGGCTCTACCCAGGGTGGTCGAGTTGAGCGACTACCCGTTCGGCGGTTGCCAGACCTCGCCCTGCTGGACCCGCTCGAAGCCGATCCAGATCGCGTTCATCGCGGTGGCGACCACCTGCTCGCGCGGCACATGGGGGTGGTCGGCCCACCAGATCGCCAGGCCCTGGAGGACGCCCCTAAGGATCACCCAGGCCATATCCAGACCGTCGCCCGTGACCGAGCCGGTCAGGTTCTTTGAGCCTGCCTCGCCGGCGAAGAGCGGCATGACCGCGGCGCGGCTCCGCGCGGCGACGTCGGCGTGGACGGCGGCGATCTGTGGATCGCCGGAGGTGTCGCGGAAAAGCATCTGCCCGGCGAAGGGATGGCTCTCTATATAGGCGAACCAGGCATCGAAGGAACAGGCCATCCGCTGCGCGGGAGGATCATCGCCGACGAAGTTCCGTCGCCAGATCTCACGCAGGTCGGCGAAGTGGAGCTCGAGCAGGCGACGGTAGAGATCCAGCTTCGACTCGAAATGGTCATAGACGACGGGCGGCGTGACCCCGGAGCGCTTGGCGATCTCCTCGATCGAGGCTCCCTGGTAGCCGCGCTCGGAGAAGAGCTCGGTCGCGGCCTGTTCGATCAGCTCCCGCCGCGCCGCCGCGGTTAGTCGCTTTCGCGGTCGCTCCGTCTCTGTCTCGCTTGACAACCTAAGCACCCCTAAGTACGGTTCACGATCTTCCTAGTAGGTACTAGGTTAATCCCACGAGAGGGGGAATTCCAATGATCGTCTCCGTCCACCTCGCCAAGGTCGGCCCGCGGGCAGTGCCCGGCATCCTTCGTCGCAGACCCGACCCGAAGGCGGTCGCCGGAATGCGTTACGCCGAAACGACGATCACCGCCCCGCTTGGCAAGGGCCTGTTGCCAAGGCCGAGCCTGGGACGGGCGGGCATGATCGCCGCCTGGGATGACGACGCCGCCCTCGACCGGTTCCTGGACGAAGACCCGCTGGCGGAGCAGTTCTCCTCTGGCTGGATGGCGCGAATGGAGCCGCTGCACGTTTACGGCGCCTTGCCCGGCCTGCCCGGGCTTCCAACTAAGGAGATCTCCGTCGCAGAGGACCAGCCGGTCGCGGTGCTGACAATCGGCCAGCTGCGGTTGCGGCGGGCGGGGCCCTTCCTCAAAGCAAGCGCCCGCGCCGAGGGCGAGGCTCTGGCCGACCCGGCGATGCTGGCCTCGACCGGCCTGGCCCGGCCGCCGCGCATGGTCGCCACCTTCTCGATCTGGCGCGACGTCGAGGGCATGCGCGAATACGCCCGCGGCCGTCGCGACGGCGCCCACCCCGCCGCGACCGCCGAGCACCGGGCGAAGTCGTTTCACCATGAGTCCGCCTTCATCCGCTTCCGCCCCTATGCCACGCAGGGCAGCTGGGGCGGGCGCGACCCGCTTGCCCTCTAGCGCGTGCCGGCCGCCGACGGTCGCGGTTGCTTCTTACCCTCTTCCTGGTCGGCGTCCTCCTGGGCCTGTCTGATCAGGCCGCGCCAGTCCGTCGTGCGGAAGACGAGCAGGATCGCGGCGAAGCCGAGCAGCACCGACCAGGCCGCCATCGCGATCTGGGTCCCGACCGAGAAGGAGAGCACCGCCGAGCGCGACGGCCCGGTCAGCGTCGCGACCAGCAGCGCCTGCTGAGCGCCGGCGCCTCCCGGCGTGAACGGGATCACGTTGGCGATGCCCTGCACGCTCATCACCAACATCACGTTGCCGACCGAGCCACCGATGCCGAAAGCATCGAGGAAGAACCAGAAGGCGGCAAAGCGCAGCAGCCAGCCAAGCCCCTGCCAGGCGGCGACCTCACTCAGGTAGCGGCTCGGTTCGGTGAGGATGACGAGACCCTGCCTGACCCGCTCCCAGAAGCGCCGGACCCGGTGCGCCAGCAGGTAGATGCCGACGGCGATCCCGATCAGCACGGCGACGGTGACGATCGCGAAGGTCCGCGGATGATTGGCCCAGAAGGAGATCTCGAATGCCGGTAGCTCCGGCAGGCGAGGCAGCGGCGGCAGCAGGCCCTGGGAGATCGCGTAGAGGAGGACGAGCACCCCGGCGCAGGTGTCGAAGACCGTCTGCACGAGGAAGGAGGAGGTGACGGCCGGGTAGGAGGAGCCGGGGATCTGGCGCTTGACGAGGAAGACTTTGGTGACGTCGCCGGCGTGGGCGGG
>DATCBF010000205.1:0-7442 GCA_036512025.1 Solirubrobacterales bacterium | reverse complement strand
ACACGGCGCCCTCGGTCACCGGCCGCCCATTGCGCGGCTGCGGGAGCTGAGCCGGAACAACGTGACTGGCATCTACAGCTAGTCCCTCCTCGGAGGGTCTAGCGGTGAACCTGCGGCGGATCGCCACACAGGTCCCACGATCCAAGCTCAACTCCTTGCCTCAGCCACCCAGGTGACAGCCGAGAACGCTCGCCGGAGCCGCATTCCTCGGAGTCTGCACGCCGACCACGACGCCGTGTTCGTAGCGGGTCTTGACGGCGGGCAGGCGGCGCAGGTGCCCGCTGGCGATTTCGCGCCCGGCGGCGACGACGTTCGAGGGCCAGCCGTTGCCGTGGGCCGGCAGGACGTCGCCGCGGAAGCCCTTTTCGTGGACCATCTGGAGGAGGACGGCCCAATGGCGGGCGCCGCTCATCGCCGCGACCGCCCCTTCGGCCGCGGCGGCGTCGCCCGAACGAGTCGCCACATCCCAGCTTTCGAGCCAACCGCAGGCGACCGCGCCGGCGGCGGCTTGGCCGAGGTCGAAGCGGTTGGTAGGCTCGCCTTCTACTTCGAGCGAAGAGGGGTCGAAGCCGGGCGACAGCGGCACCCCCTGCAGCATCTGCGCGATGACACCGGATTCGGCGGCCGGCTGCACCACTTCCGGCGGCATCGCCGCCAGCCATCGTTCGACGCTGACCGCGCGCAGCGATCGCAGCAAGGTCTCATGCTCGCCCGCGGGGAGCGCGAGCGTGACGAAGACGTTGCCCTGCGGAGGCAGGACGGTGATATAGGCGGGGCGCCCGGCGTAGTGAAAGTCGGTCGCCTGCTGTCCGAGGAGGGTCGAGGTCTTCACCGTCGCCTTCCTTCGGGATTCGCGCAGGGTGCTGCGATAGAGCGCTGCCGGGGCCCAGGACATCACCAGGCCGGAGGCTTTGGGACCGGAGGCCGGATGCCCGACGTCGCGGTAGGTCAATCCGCCGTATTCGGCCTGGATGTTGGCATGGGCGATCGACCAGCCGGGCGCGGTGACGAGCAGCCGCGGGTTGGCTTCGGCCACCTTGACCGCGGCGGCGGCGTAGGTCGGACGGCCGCCGTCCTTGACCGAATCGACCGAGCCGCCGCCGAGGACGACCAGCACTGCGATCATCGCGACGCAAACCAGGCCGAAGCCGACCGAGGCGGCACGGTGTCGCGAGAAGATCCCGGCCAGGCCGGGACCACCGCCCGCGCCGCGCTCCATCGCGACCCGGTCGCCGGCCGGGATCGGCCGCACCGGGGAATCGCCGGCGGCCATCGCCCGCCGCATCGCCCGCGCGAGGTCCGCCTCGCCGATCATCTTTTGCAACTCCTCCGCGGAGAACGGGTTGACAACCCGCATTTGGGCGAGTGCATCGTCGTTTCGGCTGCTGCGAATCATCGGGCCTCCTCGGCGGGTTTGGACATCGCGGCCCGGTTCTCCTGGCCAACGGGTCCGGGCGTGGCGAGTCGTTTCGCGAGCTTGCGGCGGGCGCGGTGGAGACGCACCCGGAAGGCGCCCGGCGAGCAGCCGAGCAGCCACGCCGCCTCGCGCACGTCCAGCCCGTCCCAGGCGACGAGCCGCAGCACCTCGCGCTCCCGCTCGGCGAGGTGCGCGAAGGCGGCGGCGAAGGCGTCACGGCGGGCGAGCGACTCGGCCGGGTCGTACCCGGGCGAGCCGGCGCCGGCCTCATGGGCGAGGCGCAGGCCGAGGTCGTGGCCGCGACGGATCGAGCGGTATTGCTCGGCGATCACGTTGGCGGCGATCGCGTAGAGCCAGGGCAGTGCGCCCTCGGGGATGCAGTCGCGGCGGCGCCAGGCGACCGCGAAGGTATCGGCGACCACGTCCTCGGCGATCTCGCGCCCGGAGACGCGCCGCATCGTGAAAGCGAGAAGCTGGGCGTAATGGTCGCGGAAGCAGTCTTCGAAGCGGTCGCGATAGATGTCTCGCGACGTCTCTGGCGTATCGTCGACTGGAAGCATCTGAGAGCTAAATGTGAGATGGGCGGCAGTTGTTACAGCCTGACTTTGCCCCGCGGTTCGACCACCGTCACCGCCGCCCGCAGCAGCGCCCCCGGTTGGATTCGAACCAACGACCATCGGCTTAGAAGGCCGGTGCTCTGTCCACTGAGCTACGGGGGCAGCGAGCCTAGATTACGGCCACCGGGCGCCGAAACCGCGTAGCATCGCCCGACGATGACAAGCATCGATGTAGGCAATCGGGAGTTCAACTACGTGCGGGCGGGGGCCGGCGAGCCGCTGCTGCTGATCCAGGGGATGAGCGCGACCCACCTGGCCTGGGGGCGGCCCTTTGGCTCGCTGCTCGAGGAGAGCTTCGACTGCGTCTCCTTCGACAACCGCGGCATCGGGCTTTCGGCCGCGGCCCCCGAGGCCTTCACGATCGCCGACATGGCGGCCGATGCGCTCGGCCTGCTCGACGCCCTCGGGATCGAGAGCGCGCACGTGCTCGGCATCTCGATGGGCGGCATGATCGCCCAGGAGCTGGCGCTAGGCAACCCGGGGCGGGTGCGCTCGCTGACGCTCGGCTGCACCTACTGCGGTGGCGAGGGATCGCAGCTGATGGAGCCGGCCGACTTCCAGGGGCTGGTGGAGGCGATGGCCTCGGGCGATCGCGGGCGTGTGCAGCGGGCGATGTGGGAGCTGAACCTCTCCCCCGGCTTCCGCGAAGACGAGGATCGCTACGCGGAGTTCACCGAGATGGCGAACGCGCTGCCGGCCCGACGCGAAACGGTCGGCTTGCAGATACAGGCGATCTCCGCCCACGACACCAGCGCCCGCCTCTCCGGCCTCAAGCCCCCGACCCTCGTCATCCACGGCACCGAGGACCGCGTGCTCGGCGTTGCCAACGGCCGCATGATCGCGCCGCTGATCCCCGCCCCACTGGAGATCCTCGACGGTGTCGGCCACATGTTCTGGTGGGAGCAACCCGAGCGCTCCGCCGAGCTGATCCGCGAGCACGCGCTCGCGCCCGCCTGATCCCGCGGCCTGCGCTCAGCTCTTTTCGGGCTTGCAGCCGTCCGGGTTGAGCTTGCCGTTGACCTTGAAGACGTAGTCGGGCTCGGGCGTGACCTCGGGCTCGGCGATGATCTGTTTCAGCGCCGGGTCTTTCTTGATCCAGGCGTAGACGGGGTACTGGTACGGCCCTTCCGCGTCCATCGTGAACTGGCTGACGATGAGGTAGTCGTAGTCGCCGGCGTTGACACGACGGCGGAACTGATGACAGCTTTCGGCGAGACGGTAGGTGCCATCGGAGCCGGGGACGCCGATGTACTGGACGTAGTTGGAGAGGTCGGCGCCGTAGAAGCCGTACTGACCGAAGAAGATCTCGCCCGAGCCGGCGATGCCGATCCGTTTGTCGTGCTGGCGACGGGCGAACGTGTAGGCCTGGCGCGGGCCCCCGTCCTGGAGGAAGAGCAGGTTGTTCGTGTAGTGGTGATCGACGTACTGGACCTGCTGCGCCCTGCCGAGCACGACCGCCAGCAGCACGACCACGGCCACGCCGGCGGTGACGACCGCGCGGCTCACCCCGGCCCGCCCCCGCAGGATCGCCAACCCCGCCGGCGCCCAGACCAGCGCCAGGGTGAGGAAGATCGTGCCGACGATGAAGCCCGGGTACCAGCGCGGGGTCGCCAGCACCGTGATCGCGTAGATGCCGGTCAGCACCAGCAGCGTCTGCCAGGCCCGCTTGTCGGGGGCGCGCAAAGGACGGGCGATCGGTAATAACCCGAGGGCGAGGACCAAGCCAGGGATCAGGTAGCGGGTGTTGGTGAAGAACCCGGTCGGGGCGCCCTCCTGTCCGGCTGCCGTCAGCGGCGTGAAGATATAGACCAGCGCCGTCAACAGCGCCGCGACCGAGACCACACGCAGGATCACGTTGCGCGAGCGGTAGGCGATGTAGATGGCGGCGGCGACGGCCATGATCAGGATCAGCGGCCAGAGCGGTCCCAGCGCGTTGTCGAGCTGGGGGAAGAACCACTCGCGATAGATCGTCGGCTGAGTCAGGTAATGGGCGACAGCGAACCGCGGCCGCGGGTCAAGCGGCATCTGATCCGGCCTGGGCAGATGCAGCGGCCCGAAGCCGATCTGCGGGATCGGGTTGCCGCCGGTCTTGATCGCCGCCCGCAGGTACCAGTAACCGCCGACCACGAGCATCGGCAGCCCCATCACCCAGGCCGTGGTCAGGCGCCGGCCGCGACCACTGAAGAGAACGACGCCGATCGCGATCGCGGCGACCGGGATCAGGAAGGTGAGCTTGACCGAGGCCGCGAGGCCGGCGGCGATTCCGGCGACGATCAGCGGGCCCTTGTCGAGCAGCGGCGCGTCGGTCTCGGGTTCGTCCTGGACCGCGCCAGCCGACGGCGCCCGGCGCTGGTGGCCGTTGATCAGGAAGGCGGCGAAGGCGATCAGGAAGGCGAGGCCCATGATGTCGTTGCGCCCCTCCCCCGGCTGGGTTTCGATCATCACCCCGGAGTCGAGGACGATCGCGGCGGCGACCAGCGTCGCCGGCCCGACCTTGTAAGGGCGGCCGATGCACCAGGCGCCGAGCAGGGCGATCGCCAGCCAGCAGAGGTTGATCAGCGGCGAGAGCCAGTCGCTCTTGAAGAGGACGATCGCGGCGGCGTGGACGAGTTCGGAGCTCTGCGGGTAGAACCAGGCAGCGAGACGGAGCGGGTCGGTGTAGAGCAGGTGGATGGTCGAGTGTTCCTGCGCCATCCGCGCCGCGAAGGGCATGTGGTACCAGGTGGTGTCGCCGCCGAACATGCCCTGGTCGAGGCTGAGCTGGGCCGGGAAGGTCCACTCGGCAACCGTGAAGGAGGCGACGCCGAGCGCGATCCAGAGCGCGATTTTCTGCACCTGAGGCGCGGCGATCGGGTTGGCGCCGCGCGGCGCGTAGCGCCAGCCGAGGCCCGCCGCCAGCAACCCCACCCCGATGCAGACGACGATGATCCAGCCCAGGCGCAGGATGCTGAGCGTGCCCAGCAGCTCGAGTGAGACGACCAGTAGGGCGACCGCAATCGTCGCGTCGGCGAGGCGGGCCAGCGAGCCCGAGAACTCGGGGACGATCCAGCGTCGCAGCCAGTAGCCACCGAGGCCGACCGCGCAGACGATGCCGATGACAGCGAAGCTGCCGACGATGTAGGAGCCGAAGGAGGGGGTCACGCAGCGCGGGATGCTAGTCGCGCGGCGCGACGGGAGCTAGGCGGCGGCGCTGGGGATGCTGCAGGAGACGCCTGTGCCGGCCAGTCCGCAGTAGCCATTCGGCACCTTCTCGAGGTACTGCTGGTGGTAATCCTCGGCGTAATAAAAGGTCCCGGCGAGCTCGACCTCGGTCGTGATCGGCTCGTGCCCGGCGCTGCGCAGCGACTGGTCGTAAGCCTCCTTCGCCATCTCCGCCGTCGCTTTCTGAGCATCGTTGGTGAAGTAGATGCCGGAGCGATACTGGGTGCCGACGTCGTTGCCCTGGCGCATGCCCTGGGTCGGATCGTGCTCCTCGAAGAAGATCTTCAGCAGGTCGGCGTAGGAGACCTTGTCCGGGTCGAAGGCGACGAGCACTGCCTCGGCGTGCCCGGTCCGGGCCGTGCAGACCTCCTCATAGGTGGGATTGGGCGTGATCCCATTCATGTAGCCGACCGTCGTCGTGTAGACGCCGTCGAGCCCCCAGAAGAGCCGCTCGGCCCCCCAGAAGCAGCCAAGCGCGAAATAGGCGGCCTCGATGCCGTCGGGGAAGGGAGGCTTCAGCGGCGTGCCGAGTACCGCGTGGCGGTTCTCGACCTCGTACCCGGGCTCGCTGCGGCCGGACAGAGCATCCTCGACGGAGGGCATCCGCGTCTTCTCCGGGCTCAACATCGTCATCAGCTTGCCAATGCGATTCATCTTCTAATTAAGGTAGCTGACGCCGGTCAGCTGCTCCGACGCCGACCACAGGCGCCTGGCCACGTCCTCGTCGCGGCCGGCCTTGACCGGATTGACCACCTGCGGGTAGCCACGCTGCTGCTCGAAGCCGTCGGGGCCGATGAAGAGGCCGCCGTCGAGGTTGGGACGGGTCGCCGCATAGAGCTGTGGCAGCGCCCCCATCTCGGCGCTCTGGGCGAGCAGGCGGTTGGTGACGGCCATGATCGCCCGGTCGAAGGCCGGCGGCGAGGCCGACTGCAGGTTGGTCGCCGAGTAGCCGGGATGGGCGGCGAGGCTGCTCACGGTCGAGCCGGCGAGGCGCAGGCGGCGGTCGAGCTCGCGGGCGAAGAGGACGTTGGCGAGCTTCGACTGGCCATAGGCGCGCCAGCGCCCGTAGCGCCCCTCGCTCTGCAGATTCTCGAAGTCGATCCGCCCGAGTTTGTGGGCGGTGCTGCTGACGGTCACCACCCGGGCGCCCTTGCGGCCTTCGAGCTTTTCAAGCAGGAGGCCGGTGAGGGCGAAGTGGCCGAGGTGGTTGGTGCCGAACTGCAGCTCGAAGCCATCGGCCGTCTCCCGGCGCGGAGGCGCCATCACGCCGGCGTTGTTGATCAGCAGGTCGAGGCCGGCGCGGCCAGCGCCGAAGCGCTCGGCGAAAGCGCGGATCGAGTCGAGGCTGGAGAGGTCGAGCTCCCCAACCGCCGCCACCGCGCCGGGAACGGCGGCACGGATCGAGTCGGCGGCGGCATCGCCCTTCTCGGTATCGCGGCAGGCGAGCACAATGTCGGCTCCCGCCCGCGCCAACTCGGTCGCCGCGACCAGGCCCAGGCCGCTGTTGGCCCCGGTGACCACGGCGGTGCGCCCAGCCTGATCCGGAATGTCCCGCGCCGTCCACTTCTCGCTCATCGATCTCTCCGTTCGCCTCAGCTGACATACGCGGCTCCGACGCTAGTTGATTGGCGCCCGCGCCACGGGGTAACGTGACCGCATGGGTTGCCTCGTCGTCCTCTTCGCCTTCCTCTCGCCACGCCTGGCGCTGTTTGCCCTGTTCCTTTTCAGCGACCTGCTGAGTCGCGCCTTCGAGAGCTGGTTCGTCCCCTTCGTCGGCTTCTTCCTGCTGCCCTGGACGACGCTGGCCTACGCGGTGATGTGGAGCTCGTCCAACCGCGTCGCCGGCTTCGAGTGGTTCATCGTCATCCTCGCCTTCGTCATCGACCTCGGCTCCTACGCCAAAGAGGGCCGGCGGCGAGCGGCGACGGCTTAGGAGTGACTAGCGAAACCCCCGCCCACGCCTGGCGGCGGCGGACACGGCGCGGCGCGGCGTCCTCAGTCGGCCGAATAGCGCTGCTATTCGGCCTCCCTGCGTCCTTGCCCCGCTTGGTCCGGCGCTCACCAGTCGCAGACGCGAGTTTCGCTAGTTGTAGTTCCTAGCCACGTTGTTCATCCGGGCCTCCTTGGAGGCTGGCGGTGTCGAAGCCCCAGCAACAAGGAGGAACCGGATGAAGCTCCACGCTAACGCGCCGCTCGGCCCGAAGGGC
>DATCBF010000204.1:0-16678 GCA_036512025.1 Solirubrobacterales bacterium | reverse complement strand
CAGGGAAGATGCGATCTCCGAGGCGGAATCAAACCTTCCCGCCGACGCGATCCTGGACGGCGACCGACGGCTGGCCGCCTGCGAGCGCCTGATCTACTCGAGCGCGCTGCTCAGCCGGACGCTGAGTGACCTGGGCAAAGTGATGGTGCAGCTATCGAGCACCGGGGGCGGCCCCTACAGGCCCGGTGCGGTCAGTGAAATCCTCTTTCTGCCCGCCCGAGAGGCGGGGCCAGGATGCTGAGGGAAGGCGCGATTGAATCTGGGGTCTGGGCGGGTGCCGTAAGGCGACGAGCGGGCGCGCCCTTGGCGCCCGCTCGTCAAATCGAACTAATACGTGACTAGGCCGGAAAGCCGATCCGATGGCCAGTCGCGAGTCCTATTCCGATTCGGGTTCTACCGGCTCACCCGTCAGCGGGCTCAGCGGCAGCCGGGTATTCGATCCGCTTTCGAAATCGAACATTCCGGCGAGGTCGAACGGAACGTGCTCGGCTTTGTCGGTTTTCTCCTCGGCCTGGTCGAAGGAGCCCGCGATGGCCGGCAGATGCCAGTTGTACTCGACGAAATTGATCGGTGAAGCCTGGTTGCTGAGGTTGTGATCTACGTAGTTCCGCTTGGCAAACGGCGAGATCACCAGCATCGGCAGCCGTGGGCCGAACCCGCACCGTCCCTGCTCTCCCCCAAGCGGGGAGCCGATCTGCGGTTTGGAACCGCACTGTCCGGACGTCGGGCCGCTCAGCATCGTGTTCGTGAGGTTGTCGGCCGGCGACAGCGACGGGTTGGTGACGCCGCTGTAGGCGTGGTCATACCAGCCATCGGAGTCGTCGTAGTTGATGACGATCGCCGTGTGGCGCCAGTCCGGCGTGTTCATGATCTCGTTGACCGTGTGAGCGACGAATTCCTGCTCGTCGGCCGGGTCGGAGTAGGCGGCGTGGCCGTCCTGATAGCCGGGAGCCTTGAGGAAGCTCACGGCCGGCAGGGCCGAGGACGGCAGCTCGTGATTGGAGATCGCCGTCACCAGCTGGTCGAAATCGCTCATGTCGTAGTTGTGGTTAGGGGTGTTGAACTGCGGCACGCCGTTGACGTAGGACTGGGTATCGACGCCGACTGTGCTCAAACCGGCGAGCTTGTCGCGCCCGGCCGGGTTGCGGGCAATCGTCAGGTGGTGGGGGTTGGCCGTTGACGCGTAGTACTGAAATGGCTCATGGTGAGGGATGTAGTCATCCTTGTAGCCCCACTGGCCGCTGCCGCCGAGAGCTTCGCCGACGGGGGTGACCGCGTCGCAAAGGCCCTGGTTGCTGGAGTGCGGGACCGCTTTCTGGAATTCGGCGGTTTTGAACTCGTCCGGGACGAACATGCTCGTCGGCTGGCCCGTCTGGCCCGTCGCTTCCAGCGCCGCCTGGTAGCTGGTGGAGGGACGGAAGCCGCCCTCGAACCAGCCCCAGGAGAGCCCGGCAGCGTTGAGCTCGTCACCGATGTTCTTGCCCGTGAGGGCGACGGCGTCGCGAGTAGAGCAGTCGTCCCAGTAGGGCTGGGCGTCGCTGGTCAGCGAAAAGCCGCCCTTCCCGTCCGACGTCAGGTCGGCGTCGGGGCTGGTCGAGGTCGCGATCGTCGGCGCATTGGCCTCGTGGGCGACGTCGACATTGCCGGTGTTACCGGAGACGAGGTTGATCGCTCCAGGCGCCGAAGGGCCGAACGTGGTCCCATAGGAGTTGTCGCTCATCGCATAATGCTGGGCGTAATTCCAGAGCCCGGTGACGGTGTTGCCGTCGTAGTAATCCATCACGGTTTCTTTGCTGCAGGGCGCGCCAAACGGCGTCGTGCCGCCGCCGGTGCCGACGCTCTGAACGAAGCGGTCCATCAAGCCGCCGTCGAAGGACTGCTGCTCGTCGCTGTAGTTGTGGTCCTGGTCGCAGGTAAGCTGTCCGCCCGCGTCGCCGGCGAGGCCGACGGCGTTGCTGTCGAGACGGCGCGGCAGCGACAGGTTGGGGTTTGACGTCAGCAGGTTCGAGCTGTGCCGCAGGCTCGGCGGAAGCGAGGAGCTGGTCGCCGAGGGAAGGCCATCGACCGCCGGCGTGTGCGACAGGGGGCTGAAGTTTTCACCGTCGCTGTTGGCGGCATGCGGATAGGTGCCGAAGTAGTGGTCGAAGGAGACGTTCTCCTGGAAGATCTCGACGACATGGCGGATCGGCGTCCGGGGATTCGCCAGTTTGACGAGGAGCCGATCGTGTTTAGAGCTATCCGGTGCAGGGGAGGCAAGCGAGACCGCGGCCGCAAGGGCCGAGAAAGCCGCCAGGGCGGCGAGCAGAGCCAGAAGGCGTTTCATGTCTGTTCCTGTCGGTTAGGAGATAGGGACGACGGATGAGACTCAGAGACGCCAGCGAGGCTAAAAATGCCGACCAAGAGCGGTGTTAACCGCTGGTTGGAGAGACGTTTCAATATCGCGACAGAGGTGTGAAGCGCGGTTGCCCGGCGGAGACAATCGGCTTGGAGGCAAGGCGTTGGCGTAGCATCGCTCGGATGGAGATCCTGATCGTCGAGGACGAGGCAGGGATCGCCGACTTCCTGGCGCGAGGCCTCGAAGTGGAGGGCTACGACGTCACGGTTGCGGCCGATGGCATCTCCGGAGAGCGGCTGGCGCTATCCCCCGGCACCGACCTCGTCGTCCTCGACCGGATGCTTCCGGGCCGCGACGGGATTCAGGTGCTGGCCGCGATCAGACGGGCGAAGCCGGCACTGCCGGTCATCGTTCTCACCGCCCGAACCGAGATCGCCGACCGCATCGAGGGCTTCGACCAGGGCGCAACGGACTACGTCACCAAGCCGTTTGCATTCGACGAGCTTCTGGCTCGCATCCGGGCTCGCCTACGCGAGTCGGGCGGCGCCTCCGAAACGACTTTGGACGCGGCTGGGATACGGCTGGATCTGCTCACCCGAGAGGCGACACGCGGAGACCACGTGGTTCGGCTTCCAGATCGAGAGTCGGAGCTGCTCGCCTACCTGATGCGTCACGCCGGGCGAGTCTGCGACCGAGACGAGATCCTCTCCGCGGTCTGGGGCTACGAGCACGATCCCGGAACCAACGTGGTTCAGGTCTACGTCGGCTACCTGCGCCGCAAGCTCAGCCTGCCCGGCTCGCCGGCCCCGATCGAGACGGTGCGCTCGGTGGGCTACCGACTCAGCGACCGCGAATGAGAACCCGCTGGTCAAGGCTCGGGCTCCGCGGCAGGCTGGCGCTTTCGATCGGGGCCATCGTCGTGATCGCGTTCGCGGTCGTGTTGGTTGCCGTGCGGGCGCAGATGGCACACGAGTCAAACGTGATCAAGCACGAGGAGGCGCGGGAGCAGAGCGAACCGGGGGCCTCGGAACGCGAGTCGAAGGAGGGCTCCGCGATCTCGCCGATCGCCGACGCGCAGTCAGATGTCGAGAAGACGTTCCTGGTGGTCGGCGGTGCGGCCCTGGTCGCGGCCCTGCTGGCCGGCTACCTGCTCGCGGCGCGAACCGCCTCCCCCCTGCGGAGATATGCGGCCACCGCGGCCGAGATCGACGCAGGAGACCTGACCCCCCGGCTCGAGCCGGGCCCCGCTGACGCGGCGGAGCTGCGAACCCTGGCCGAGGCCTTCAATCACATGCTCGATCGTCTTGACCAGGCATTCGCGAGGCAGAGGCGATTTGTCTCAGACGCATCCCACGAGTTGCGCAGCCCGCTGACCGCGATCCGCGGGCAGCTCGAAGTGCTCGCGCGCGCCGACAGCCCGAGCATCGAGGAGATACGACGCGTCGAGACGATGACGATGACGGAGATGAGACGGGTGGAGCGCCTCGTCGACGACCTCCTCACCCTTGCCCGGCTCGACGAGGGTGTTGGCCCGGCGCTGCGCAAAGTGCAGACCGCATCCTTCCTACGCGGTCTCGCCGGCGGGACGGACGGGGAGGCCGTCGAGCTGGGTGACCTGACCGGCGGAACCGTCGAGGCCGATCCTGACCTCCTTGCCCAGGTCGTCCGCAACCTGCTCACCAACGCCCGCCGTCATGCTGGGCCCGATGGCCGGGTCGCTCTATCGGCACGGGCCGATGGTGCCAACCTCCTGGTCGTGGTCGACGACGACGGGCCTGGAATCCCTCCCGAGCAGCGTGAGCGCGTCTTCGACCGCTTCCACCGCAACGAGCCCTCGCGCGATCGCGTCTCGGGCGGCAGCGGGCTTGGGCTGGGCATCGCGCGATCGATCGTCGAGATGCACGACGGCCGGATCTGGGTCGAGGACTCTCCGCTCGGCGGTGCCCGGGTCTGTTTCGACCTGCCTGGCTTTGTGCCGGAAAGGTGAGAGATCTCTCACCCGACGCTTAGGTGAGGGCAAGCCGGCGGGCCGAGCATCCGCTCCGTGTATCGGTCAAACGAAGCGCAGACGAGCTCGGGAGTCGCAGGCAACGCCCGCCTGACGGGCGGAGTCGCCGCCGCCCTGCTGGTGCTGCTGGCAGCGGAGGGGGCGACGATCCCCTTCATCGGTCAGCTCTTGGGCCCGCACATCTTCATCGGAATGCTGCTGATCCCACCGGTCTTGCTCAAGCTCGGCAGCACCGGCTACCGCTTCGTCCGCTACTACTCGGGCGCCCCCGCCTACGTTCGCAAGGGCCCTCCGAACATCGCCCTGCGGGTGCTGGCGCCGGGCGTGGTGCTCACCACGCTGGCGCTGTTCGGCACTGGTGTCGCGCTGCTCGTGGCCGGCCCGCCCAGCAACACGTTGAAGTTCGCCCACAAGCTGAGCTTCATCGCCTGGGTCGCGCTGATGACGCTGCACGTGCTCGGGCACCTGCTCGAGGTACCGGCATTGGCGCTCCCCGACTGGCGGCGCAACGGCCCGCCCGAGGCGCGGCTGGCCGGCGCCGGCGGGCGCACGATGACCCTTGGCCTGACGATCCTCGCCGGCGCCGCCCTCGCGCTCCTCACCTACTCCGCCGCCGGCCCTTGGTTCTAAGAGAACTCTCAGGCCCCGTTTAGCGGGGGTTTCCGACCTCCGATGAAAGTTTGACCATGGATCCCTTCGAGAAGATCGAGCGCAAGCAACAGGCGCGGCATCGCATCCGCGCCCAGCGCGAGCGGGCCGGGAGATTGAAGACTCGTGTCGTCGCGATCTCGCTGATCTGCTTCGCCCTGCTCTGGGGAGTCGTCTTCGTACAGATGGCGACCGGCAACGATCCGGTGCTCGGCGACTCCTCATCGACCGTCGCCAAAGGGAGCGGCGGGCGCAACCGTCACACGGCTCAGGCGGCACCGGTGGAAGCGGGTGCCAGTACCGACTCCGAAGAACCCGGTGCGACCGAACCCGAAGAACTTGAAGGAGAAGCCTTCGTGGAAGAACCGGCTGAAGAAGAACCCGTCGAAGCGGAAGCCGAACCGGTCGAAGAAGAATTCATCGAAGAAGAACCCGCTCCCGTCACCACCAGCCAGTCGTGAGCACGGAAGCGCACCGCCGCTTCGAGTGTTTCGGCGGCACCGCGACAATCCATGTCTGTAGTACGAACACAGCCGCCGGAGAGCAGGCGGTGGACCTGGCGCGGACGAGGCTCCTCGATGCCCATCGCCGGCTCTCGCGGTTCAGCGGCGCAAGCGAGTTGACGCGCCTCAACGAGGACCCTCGTTGGGAGGTGCCGGCAACGCCGCTGATGCGAGCCCTGGCGGGCGCCGTGACGGAGGCCGGCGCGCGCAGCGGCGGCCTCGTCGACGCGACTCTCCTCGACAGCATCGAGCGCGCCGGCTACCGGGGCTCCCTCGAAGGCGAGCCTTCGATCTCTCTTACCGAGGCGCTCGCCAGCCGGATCGAGCGAACCCCGGGAGTGCCGCACCCGGACCGCCTCTGGCGCTCGATCAGCGTTGACGAAGCCGAGGGGACGGTGATCCGGCCGCCGGGCGTGAAGATCGACAGCGGCGGCATCGCCAAGGGCCTGGTCGCCGACCTCACCGCCGATCATCTTCGCCAACACCAGGCCTACGCGGTCGATTGCTGCGGAGACGTCCGCATCGGCGGCTGCGCCGGCCTGGAGCGCCAGGTGCGGGTCGACGACCCCTTCGGCGGCGGTCCCGTCCACGAACTGACACTGCGCGACGGGGCTGTTGCAACCAGTGGCATCGGCCGTCGCTGCTGGCTCGCATCCGACGGCGGCGGCGCCCACCACATCCTCGACCCCGCCAGCGGCAAGCCGGCCTTCACCGGGATCGTGCAGGCGACCGCCCTCGCGGCCACCGCTCTCTTAGCCGAGGTCTACGCCAAGGCCGCCCTGCTCGCCGGCCCCAAGCGCGCCGATGAGTGGCTGCCCCACGGTGGCGTCGTCGTTCGCGATGGCGGCGAGGTCGATGTGATCGCCGCGGAGCAGCCGCTGACCGAGCTCGCGGTGGCAGTGTGAGCGTCACCCCCCACCTGTTCTGGATCACCAGCCGGGCCGCCGGCGGGGCGGCGCTGCTGCTGGCGAGCGCCAGCGTCGCGCTCGGGCTGATGATGAGCTCGAAGCGAAAGGCCTCCAACAAGCGGGACCTGCGGGCCATCCACGAGGCCCTCTCGCTCACCACTCTGGCGATGGTCGCGCTGCATGGCGTCTCGCTGCTCGGCGACAGCTACCTCAACCCCGGCCTGACCGGAATCGCCGTTCCCTTCGTCAGCGCCTACCGCCCGCTCTGGACCGGGCTCGGGATCATCGCCGGCTACGGCCTGGCTGTCCTCGGCCTCACCTACTACCTTCGCGACCGCATCGGCGCCGCCCGCTGGCGACGGCTCCACCGGCTGACAGCGGTCTTCTGGCTGCTGGCGGTCGGGCACACGATCGGGGCCGGAAGCGACGCGGCCCAGATCTGGTTCCTGGCGGTGAGCGGCGCCCTAGTCGTCCCCGCCGCCCTGCTCCTCGGCCTGCGCTGGCTCGGGCGGATGGGCGGCGCCGCCGCGGCGAGCGGAAGTGGCGCTACCGGGCTTCGCCCGGAGCAGGACAGCAATCGTCGATCTGCGACTGTTTTGAGCGATTAGCTTCTGCGATGAGCGGACACACCCTCCCCTACGAGCTGCTGAGCGGCAATCGACACCGGCATAGCGGCGGCCTCGTCCACGAGCACCCCCATACCGGACCACACACCCACAACCTGGGCCCGCATTCCCACGACCACCAACACCCCCACGGCGGCCACGGGCACTCGCACGGCCTGGTCGACGAGAGCATCAAACGCTCGCGGGAGGGACTGCGGGCGGTCGGTCTGTCGCTGGCGGTCCTGGCGCTCGCGGCCGGCGCTCAGCTGGCGATCTTCATCGCCGGCGGCAGCGTCGCCCTGCTCGCGGACCTGATCCACAACTTCGGCGACGCCGGCACCGCGATCCCGCTCGGCGCCGCCTTCCTGCTGCGCTCGGCCCGGGCCGAGCGCTGGGCGGGGCTGTTTGTCGTGGCGACGATCTTCATCTCCGCCTGCGTTGCCGGCATCGAGGCGATCTCGCGGCTGATCCATCCTCAGACTCCCACGCATCTGCCGGCCCTGGCCGCCGCCGGGCTGATCGGCTTCGCCGGCAACTGGATCGCGGCAGGCATCCGCACCCGCGCCGGCGACCGCCTCGACAGCCCGGCCCTGATCGCTGACGGCAACCACGCCCGCGCCGACTCCTACGTCAGCCTCGCCGTGGTTGCCACCGCGGCCGTCGTCGCCCTCGGCCTACCGATAGCCGACCCGCTGATCGGCCTCGCCATCACGGCGGTGATCCTCAAGATCACCTGGGACTCCTGGCGGACCGTCCGGGGCCATAGCCACTAGCGTTGCCCGATGGCTCAAGCCGCAATTAAGCGCAGAACCCTCAGCGCCACCACCCGGCAGTACGACCGCATAGCCCGCTTCTACAGCACGCTTGAGCCGCTGTATCTGATCTTCCCCCCGGCCCGCCGCAGGGCCGTGGCCGCGCTCGGGCTGAAGCCAGGCGACACCGTTCTGGAGATCGGCGCCGGCACCGGGCGCAACTTCCCCTACCTGGTCGATGCGATCGCCCCAGGCGGCACCGTCATCGCCGTCGATGCCTCCAAGGGGATGTTGGCCGAGGCACGCAAGCTGATTGAGCGCCGCGGCTGGTCAAATGTTCAACTGCTCCACCAAGATGCCGCCCAGCTTCAAGTCGACCGTGACCTTGACGGGGTGCTCTTCAGCCTCAGCTACTCGGCCCTACCCGAACCACGCCCCGCGCTGGCGCGGGCCTGGGAGCGGCTGCGCCCCTCCTCCCGCGTCGTCGTCATGGACATGGGGCTGACCCAGGGCGGGCTTTACCACCTGCTCGCTCCAATCGCCCGTCTTCTGATCAAGTTCGCCCCGGGCGATGCGTACTCCGATCCCTGGAGCGACCTCGCCGGCTACGGAACGGTCGAGACCGAGCGCTTCCTGGTGGGCTTTTTCTACGTCAGCGCCGTCGCCAAACCCCCGCAGCCCTAGCGCGGAAGTCAGCCGGGCACTCCGACCCCGAGCAGGCCGACCAGCGCCCCGACTGCTCCGGCGCTGACAAGCACCGGCACGACGCCGCGCCGAGTGAGGAGCAGCGCAACGGCCGCGGCGGCCAGGATGACCGCCTGCCACGGCTCGGTCAACGCCAGCCCAAGCGGGACTGCCGAGCCGATGATTGCCCCGATTGCGGCCGGGCCGGCTCCGTCGAGAAAGGCGAGGACACCGGGATTGCGCCGGAGTCGATCGAAGTGCTGCGCGCCGAGCAAGACGAAGAAGAAAGAGGGCAGGAAGGCGATAAAGGACGCGAGCAGCGCGCCGCCGATCCCGGCCGCCGCGTAGCCGACGACGGCGACCGTGTGGGTGACCGGCCCCGGCGTCACCTGTCCCAGCGCAACGGCGTTCAAGAACTGCGGGTTGGTCATCCAGTGGTAGCGATGCACGGCGTCGCCCTGCATCAGCGGCACGATCACGAAGCCGCCGCCGTAGGAGAGCGCGCCGACCTTGAGGGCGGTCCAGGCGAGGGCGAGCAGGCCACCACTTGCCCCGGCGACGGCGGCGAGGAGCGGCCAGGCATGGAGGTTGAGACCTTGGCCCGGCGTCTTTGCCCGGCGCAGCAGAACCTCGGCCAGCCCACAGGCGATCAAGACCAGGACCAGCCAAGCGCCGACCAGCGCCCCCGCCACCCCGCCGAACAGGGCGTAGGCGATCCATCGCCGCCGCGCCGGCGCCCGAGCCCAGCTGGACGGGATCAGACCGACGCCGGCATGAACGGCGACGGCGGCGACCGCCGCGCCGGCCCCTGCCCCGGCGCCGCGAACCCAGACGGGCGGCGTGCCGGTCAGGAATACGACGGCAAGGCCGAGGATCGCCAGCAGGCCCGGCAAGATGAATCCGAGGCCGCCGAGCAGCGCTCCCGATCGCCCCCCGACCCGCCAAGCGCAGAAGATCGCCAGCTGGGTAGAAGCCGGGCCGGGAAGCAGGTTGCACGCAGCGATCGCGTCCTCAAACTCGTGAGCGGAGAGCCAGCCCCGCCGCTTGACGCAGAGCTCGCGCAGGAGGGCGATGTGGGCGGGCGGGCCACCGAAGCCGACGCAGCCGATCCTCCCCCACTCCCTGACGATTTCGCCTGGGCTCGGCTGGGCGCTGGGCGACTGCATCGCGGCAACCTACTCGTAAGGCAGATCAGCACTCACCCGGAACGCGACCCACTTCCCACAGGGCTTCGGAGGCGCTACAACTTGAACGTACCGATCGCCGACATGAGGAGAGCGGAATGAATGAGCCCCGAAGTGAGGATCACTCTGCATCCAGAATGCGCTGGGAGGACGGCGTCGTCTTGCAACAGAGGAGATAAGCCATGATCGAGCGGATCGAGGAGATGCCGCCCGGCACTGTCGGCCTGCGGGCATCGGGAAAGCTCAGCCGCGACGACTACCGTGAGGTGCTGGAGCCGGTGCTCCGGCAGGCGGTCGACTCCGGCGAGCTCCGCTTGGTGTTCGTCCTCACCGACTTCGAGGGCCTGGAGCCGGGCGCCTGGATCGAGGACGCCAAGGCCGGGCTCAGGGTCTGGGTGCGCGACCACTCCGCCTGGAAGCGCTTCGCGCTGGTCACCGACGTCGAATGGGTGGCCAAGGCGATGCGCGCCTTCGCCTGGATGGCGCCGGGTGAGGTTTCCGTCTACCGCCTGGATCAGTTTGAGGAAGCGAAGCACTGGGTCGGCGGCTGAACCGGGCCCTTCGACCAGCAACCGCGGCAAGGAACGACCCGATGTCTTCGACTGGCGCGCTGAGACGGTGTTTGATGCCGGGGGTCATCTCTTTGGTCAGTCCCGGCCTGCGACTCCGACCTGGTCTCCCCCGTCCGCCTTGGCCCTATAGAGGGCAAGGTCGGCTTCGAGCAACGCCCGTCGCAGCCCTCCCTCGAGCAGTGCGATGCCGATCGTCGCCGTCAGGCCCTCCTCGCTGCCGACCGACCCGATCGCAGCGAGTACGCGAGCCGCGACCTTCTTGGCCTCGGCGATCTCGGTGTGCGGCAGGAGCAGGGCGAACTCGTCGCCACCCAGCCGGGCGGCAAAGTCGCCCTCGCGAAGGCAAGATTCGATCGCCTTGAAGGTCTCACGCAGCGCCCTATCGCCGGCCGCGTGCCCAAAGGTGTCGTTGACCTGCTTGAAGCTGTCCAGGTCGAGCATCAGGATCGTCACGGGCGCGGCTTCGGGAGTGTCGCTAAGGAGCGCCAAGCGATCGTCGAAGGCGCGCCGGTTCGGACCCTTCGTGATCGCGTCCTCGTACGCCAGCCGCCGGTAGGAGTGGGCCATGCGGGCGTGGACCCGGGCAAGGTCCGCAGCGTCGGCCGCGGCCCCAAGCAGGAGGCCCTCGGGGGAACCACCCCCAGACTGAAATAGAGGGTCCGGGTGCACGAGTGGCTGCGCGTCCTCCCGATTTGGGAGGTTCATCTCTCCGAGCAGGGCCTCCACCAGCACCACAAGACCCTCGACTCCCGGCACACGGATCACTCGATCCTCGTGCAAGGCGCCGTCCGGCACCGCCTGTCCTCCCAGAAGAACCGAGACGTCAGGGAACGACTCCTCCAGCCGCGAGGCCGCCGCTTCCAGGGACGGGGCGTTGGGCGAGAGGGTGCCGGAGAGACCGATGAGGTCAGGCTCTCGCGAGCCGATCACGCTCACCAGCGCGTCGAGCGGCACGTCCCCACCAAGGTAGATCACTTCATAGCCGCCCAGCTCCAGGACGTCGGCCGCCATCCTCAGGCCGAGAGCATGCTGCTCACCCTCTACTGCCGCCAGCAGGATCCTGCCTGTCCTCGAGGCGGCGCGACCGAACGTGGACCCGTAGGCGCTCGCCATCACCCGGTGGGTGAGCGCCGTGGCGAGATGCTCGTCGGCGACGGTGATCGCGCCCTCCTCCCACAAGCGTCCGATCCGCCACATTGCCGGAGCAATGACCCGCCCATAGAGGGCCTCAACGCCCATCCCTTCTCGCAAACACTCAACTGCAACCTGCTCGGCCGCATCTCCGTCAGCCGCGCGGAGAGCGTCCCCGTAGTTCCGCGAGATCCCTTCGGAGGCCCGGTCGATATCGCGCCGGCCCTGCTCGCTCGTAGGATTTCGCGGATCACTTGGGATCAGGGCACCTGGGTTCTGGACTCACCAAAAGATCGGGGCATTTATATAAGTACGTTACGCTTTTTGTGTGAACCCGTACATGTTCTTTCGCAAACTGCGATCTCCAGCTACATGAGAGTCACGTAAAGAGAGCCGGATGGGCGCTGACCCAGCCACCTCGTCGCCTATGCATGCGCAGAGCTCGCTCCCCACGCGCATTTTGGTCACCGACGACCATCCCGAGATGCTCCTTTTGATGGATCGTGCGTTGGGAGACAGCTATGAGTGCGAGTTTGCGAGCAGCGTCGAGCGGGCCCACGAAAAGCTTGACACCGGTACCTTCAAGCTCGCCATCTGCAATCTGAAATCGGTGGGTAGTACGGGGCTTGATCTTGCCGAAGAGATCGTCCGCGACTACCCCGATACGGCAACCGTCGTGCTGATGACCGGGGAGGACGACCCCGAGGCCGCCAGGCGGGCCTTCGCCCTCGGCGTCTACGGATACCTGGTCGAGCCGTTTTTGCCAGGACAGCTGCTGATCGCGGTGATGAGCGCGCTGCGCCGGCGCGAACTGGAGATCGCCAGCCAGGCCCACAGCCAGAACCTGGAGGACCGCCGCCAGACGATCATCGACATGGCGCCGATGCCGATCTATGCCAAGGACGCCTCTCATCGATACGTCGTGGCGAATGCCAAAGCGGATGAGCTGGCGGGGGTAGACCGGGGTGAGCTGATCGGCCTGACCGACGACACGATTATGCCCCCCGAGGGGGCCGAGATAGCCAAGGGCATCGACGCCCGCGTGTTTGACGAGGGTTCGGTCTATGAGGCCGAGGAGGTTGTGGAGGTCGGAGATGTCGAGAGGACCTTCAAGACGGTCAAGTTTCCGCTCCTCGATGAGCAGGGCGAGATCACTGCGGTGGGTGGCATCTCGGCTGACATCACGGCCGAGAACGAGGCGCTGCGGCTGCGCAGCGAGCTGGCGACCACCCAGCAGAAGGCGATCGACGAACTGCGATTGTCTCGTCAGGAGACGATCGCCGGCCTAGCCAAGGCAATCCAGCTGCACGATTCCTCGACCGGCGAGCACGTCGACCGGATGGCGGCGATCGCCTCCCTCCTTGGGGCCAAGATGGGCCTTGACTCAGACCGCGTCGAACTGCTGCGGGCAGCGGCTCCCATGCACGATGTCGGGAAGATCGGCGTCTCGGCTGAGATCCTGCGCAAGCCGGGACCGCTGAGCGCCGAGGAGCGTGGGGATATGGAGCGCCACACGGTGGTTGGCCACAGGATCTTCGCCCATTTCGAAAGCGAGCTGTCGCGCGTTGCCGCGACAATCGCCCTCACCCACCACGAGCGCTATGACGGAAGCGGTTACCCCCAGGGGCTCGCCGGAGAGGAGATTCCACTGGAGGGCCGGATCACTGCGGTGGCCGACGTCTTCGATGCCTTGTTGACCGACCGCAGCTACAGGCCGGCGCTGTCCGTGGACGAAGCGGTCGCGGTGATGCGCAGGGGAAGAGAAACTCAGTTCGATCCCCGCATCCTCGATGTCCTTATGGATCACATCGAGGAGGCGCTTGCTATCCGCGGTTGACCGACCGCCGTCGCGAGCGGCTGGCCGGACATGAGATATTCACACGCGGGTTTTCGCCGTTTGGGTCTTCTGCATGTCGACGACCTCGACTTCCTCGAGCAAGCCGGTCAGCTTCAGCACGCGGTCGACCTGGCCGAAGCCCCGCACCAGTGTCAATCTTCTCCCCGCACTCCGCGCCCGAGCGTTGGCGCCAGCGATCACCTGTAGCGCCGAGCAGTCGATGAAAGTCAGCTCCTGCAGGTCGATGGAGACAGTGCCCGCGTTGACCTGGGCATCGTCCAGCGCCTGCGCAAACAAATGGGAGGTCGAAAGGTCGACCTCGCCGCGGAGGTGCAGCCAGGCAGAGTCGAGGCCATCTCGCTTCCAGCTGCAAGCGAAGGGAGACGGAAGAGCGAAGGCGCTCGCTGCGGTACTAAGAGACACTTGGGGCACGATTCCTCCTGGCGGCTTAAATTTGCAAACGCCGGAAGTCAGCTCGTGCTGCCAGCCCTGTGGGCAGACCTCAGTAATGCCCTCCACCAACGAGGATAGCGTGGAGCCGGCGCAGGTAGATCGGGTGCCGGCAGACCGCGCTAAGCGACCAAATCGGTGGGGTCCAAGATGAAGACCTCGCACATCAAGTCGGGATCCTGCTGGTTGCCACTCATGAAGCCGATCACGTTGCGGCCGGTTGCCGCTTCGACGACGTCCTCGAAGCGTTTGCGCATCAGCTCCTGGAACTCCATCCGCTGTTCGATCACCGCTGAGCCACGGCCCCCTTCAAGCAAGGTTTCCTCGACTCGGGTGAAACCGCCACGCAGAATGCAGACGACGAGATCGTCCTGGAAATAGGACTTGACGCGAGTCGGGCCGCGTCCGTAGTACTCCTTGAGCAGGGCGACCAACCCATCGGAGATCGCGGTGAGCGTGTCGCCGTGTGCCTGGCTGTTCTGGGTGTCTGGCTGGCTGATCTCGAACCTGTCCTGAAGAAGTCGATCGATGGTAGCGCTACGCTGGGTGGGCACCGTTCGTTGGGTCCTCACCCTCTGCCTCGCGCGCGCCCAATACGGAGGGACAAGAGAGAGGCCAGGCATGCCGGCCATCGATCCACCCCTACAAGGCGAGGATCTGCTCTCCGCCGTGACCTCAGCGATGGTCGCCCTCCACGAGCACTATCACCACCGCGCCCCGGTCAGCGCCAAGACCCAGCTGCTCGACGAGGACCTCCTCGCCTGCGTCATGGGCGGGGTCTATACCGATGTCGAGAAGACGATGATCGAGCTGCAGCGCAGCACGGTGGTGCAGGAAACTCGCAGCGCTTTTCAGAACGCGATGCAGCAGAAGTTCATCGATGAGGTGGAGCGCCTCAGTGGTCGCGACGTCATCGCCTTCATCTCCAACTCCCACGTCGGCCCCGATGTCGAGGTCGAGCTGTTCATGCTGAAGGCATCCGTTTGAACCCCGGCTTCGCTGTTAGTCTTGAAAGAGGAGGGCATTAGCCCCGGGGTCTGGTCCGCCTGATGGACTGGGCAGCGCCGCCTGACTTCCTTATTGCTGTTCCAGCAACCGAGGACGTCTAGATGTGTGTACCCACACGAGCATCCAAGTGACGGCGGGCGACAGGCTGCCGCTGGAAGGCGCCGAACTGACCGAGGCGATCTCGGCGGCGATGGTCGATCTCTACGGCCGCTTTTACAGTCACGATCGCACCACCGCGACCACCTACATCAACGACAACGTCGTCGTCTGCATCCTCGAGGACATCCTCAGCGACGGCGAGTCCGATCAGATCGCCGACGGGAAGAGCAGCGATGTGATCGACGCGCGGGGGGCCTTTCAGGTGGGGGCGAAGGATGAGTTCACGGCTGCGGTCGAACGTCTGACCGGGCGCGCCGTCACCGCCTTTCTCAGCGCCAACCAGACCAGCCCCGGAGTCGCATCGGAGCTGTTCTTCTTAGAGGCCCCGCCGGCGTTGGTGGCGTAGCCGTGGCGGCGGCGCTCAAGGACATAGAACAGACCGATGAGGTGCTGATGACCCGTGCCCAGGCCGGTGACACCAACGCCTTTACAGCTCTCTATGACCGCCACGTCGAGGAAGCCTTTCGGGTTGCCCGCGCGATCTGCCGTGACCCCGGCCGGGCCGAGGACGCCGTCCAGGAGGGATTCCTGGCGATCTGGCGCGGTCGAGCCAACTACCAGGCGGACGCCGGCGGCTTTCGAGCCTGGTCGATGCGGATCGTCAAGAACAGGACGATCGACTCGTTCCGCAGCGCCGCCTCCCGCCCTCCTGTCCAGGCCGGCGACGCCAACAGCAAGCGGCCACAGGCCGACACCGACGCCCCCTCCCCGCAGGCAGAGGCGGTCGTTCGCAGCGAGCGTGACGATCTGCTCGCCTCGCTGCGGCGTCTTCCCAAGGCTCAGTTCGAGGTGATAGCGCTCGCCTTCTACGGTGAGTTGAGCCACTCTGAGATAGCCGCGCGGCTCGACCTCCCCGCCGGGACGGTCAAGGGTCGGATGCGCCTGGGATTGGAGAAGCTGCGGCGGGAGATGGACCATCCAGAGCGTGGCTCGAGCGCAGGAAATGGCCTCGGGCGATAAGAGTCGAACGGACCGACCGAGAGGCTGGCAACTGCTGCGGCATCCGACCGAGCGCGGCCAGGGTCGAGGTCGCTTCGATGCAACCGCCGAGATTGCATCGAACCTCGCCAGCAGCAGTCTCTTCTTTTCCATCTGCTTGCTGATCGTCCTCGTATGGGTCGTCGGTTTGATCGCCGGCCTGCCGAGTGCCACCGAGAGCGACATCACTGGCGCCATGTCCGCGATGACCTTGCTGCTGGTCGCGGTACTGAAGAACTCCGAGCTCCGCGCTGAGCGGGCGATGCAGCTCAAGCTCGACGCGATCGCTTCCGCACTTCTAGAGGACCGAGGTCACGGGCCCGGTGGTGAGACAAAGGCGGACCTGGAAGAGGCCGTGCGCCTCCACGAGGAGCTATGACGCTCGGTGACGACGGCGCCGGTCAACGACTTGATCTGGCCCTCGAGGAATTTCGCCTATAGCCGACTGCCCTCGCAGTGTTCAGGGGGCTTCGTAATGCACGTGACCGGCAGCATCCTGCTCGGTGACGACGAAGCGCGTGCTGGCGTCCCTGACGACCGCGGCACACGAAAACACCAGCCCCTTTTCCTGGGGCACGACTGACGGGCAGCTCACCCGTGCGTGCGCCCCACGCTGGGCCAAGCTGCTGCGTTCGATTGCCCGCTCGACCTTCCTTGTGTTGAGGATGGCGATCGATCCAGAGGAGCCGCACGCCGCGAGAGCGAGAGTGGCGCCGACGAGAAGGCCCGGTACCCAAGCCCAGTAAGGACGCCGACGGGGCGCCACGCGCTCTGCAGTGGTCGTCTTGGTGGCGTGATGTGTGATTGGCATGGTGGTCTTTCTTGGCCGGTCGAACTTCGAGCGCTAGGCGAGCTTCACGATCACTACGGAAGCATTCGAGCTCGCCTGTGTTCCTCCGATCGGCGTCGCCAGGCC
>DATCBF010000203.1:0-3163 GCA_036512025.1 Solirubrobacterales bacterium | reverse complement strand
GCGGCCTCGATGTCGATGGTGCCGACCACGCGGTCCTCGGAGGAGTTGATCGGCAGCTCGACCACGCGCATGCGGCGCTTGTGCGAGGGCAGGACGCCGGCGTGGGCGAGACGCTGGCGGCATTCGGCGCACAGAGCGCCGAGGTCGTCGGGGTCGCAGCCGAAGTGGCAGCCCTCGACCACGAGGTGCTCGGGCAGCAGCCGGGCCAGGGCGCGGACCGCGGTCGACTTGCCGGTTCCCTTCTCGCCACGTATCAGCACCCCGCCGATGGTGGGCACGATGGCGTTGAGGATGAGGGCAAGTTTCATCGACTCCTGCCCGACGATGGCGGTGAAGGGAAAGACGTGGCGATCGAGCGTGACGCTCACTTATTCAGGATAGTTCGGGGCCTGGATAGCGCCGTTCGTGCCCTTTTGGCTGGCTCGCCGGCCGGCGGTGGCGCCATTCGTGCCCTTTTGGTCGGATCCGCCTCGTCCTCCCCGCGTGCCGGGGAGGTGGCTAGGTCGGCGAACAGCCGACCGTTGTTCTCCCCGCTTGCCGGGGAGGTGGCGCGCAAAGCGCGCCGGAGGGGGCGTCTAGCTAGGCACTAGCGCCTTAACGAGATCCCTCTCCTGAACGAGCTCCTCGGTGGTGACCCGGATGCGCTCCTTGGCGTCCGCGTCGTGCTCGAGGCCCTCGACGACCTTCCATGTCGTGCCGTCGGTCGTGACGGGATATCCGAACTGCAGGCCCTCGGGTGTCCCGTACTCGCCCTTGCTGCACACCGCGAGCGACGTCCAATCCCCATGGGGCGTGGCCGTGCGAACGCTGTTCACGGAATCGATCACCGCGTTGGCCGCCGATGCTGCGGACGACAGGCCCCGCGCCTCGATCACCGCAGCGCCTCGCTTCTGGACCGTGCTGATGAAGTCGCCCTTGAGCCAGGCGTGGTCCTTGATCACATCGAAGGCGGACCGCCCACCAATGCGCGAGTTGCGCGCGTCGGGGTACTGCGTGGCCGAGTGGTTGCCCCAGATCGCCATGTTGGTCACCGAGGCCACGGGCGCACCCGCCTTCTTCGCCAGCTGGGTCTTGGCCCGGTTCTCATCGAGGCGCGTCATGGCGAACCAGCGCTCGGACGGGATATCGGGCGCGTTGGAGCGCGCGATCAGGCAGTTGGTGTTGCACGGGTTGCCGACGACGAGGATCCGCACATCGCGGGCCGCCTTGGCCTGGATGGCCTTGCCCTGCGGCGCAAAGATGCCTCCGTTGATGGACAGCAGGTCGCCGCGCTCCATTCCCGCCTTGCGCGGGACCGAGCCGACGAGCAGCGCCCAGGACGTCCCGTCGAAAGCCTCTTCCGTGTTGCTGGTGAGGACGATGTCGGTGAGGAGGGGGAAGGCGCAATCGTCGAGCTCCATAGCGACGCCCTGAAGTCCTTTCATCGCGGGCTCGATCTCGAGGAGGCGGAGGACGATCGGTTGGTCGTGGCCGAGCAGCTGGCCTGAGGCGATCCTGAAAACGAGGGAGTAGCCGATCTGTCCGGCAGCGCCGGTCACCGTGACGTGGACTGGCGCGCGCGATCCGTCGACTTTATTTGCCATATGACCAAATGCTAGCCCTATGCAGAACCCCACTTGGTGAGGCGCCGGCGACGATCGCGAGTCCGTCTATTGCGCGGGCGTGGTCATGACCGGTCGTGGAACGCGGCGCCTCGTGTCAGTTAGAACGGTGAGGCGACGGCGAAAGTTCCGCCGGGCTACCCGCCGCCGCAGCTGCTTGGGTCGTGAGGAAGCAGCTCGGCCAGAGCAGGGAGGGCGAGCACAAGCGCGACGCCGGCGATCAGGATCGCCACGGCGATGCCAAAGAGGACCACTCGGTTCCTCACATTGAGATCAAACGGACGGGTCGAGTTGAAGGTTTCGCTGTGCCAGCCTGGGCGTCCCCTCCGGCCGCTCCGCGGCCACCTCCCCGGCAAGCGGGGAGGACGACTTCGACCACCCGTGCCCGATCGCCGCGAGAAATACTTCTGAGCCGGGCCCCTATCTAAACCCCTCTCCCTCTGGTTCGAACAGCTCACCTTCCGCGATCCGCCTCGCGAAGCACAGGAAGCCGCTGTGGGCGACCATCCTGTGGGACGGCCGCAGGCTCCGGCCCCGCACCGTCCACCCCCTCTGCAGCAGCTCGTACACCTCGAGCATCCCGAACCCCCGCACCTCGCGCAGGCCCTCGAAGAAACGCTGCACCTGACTGACGTTCGGGCAGTGGGCGAACACGATCCCTCCAGGCCGCAGCGCGCTGCACACCGAGGGGATCGCCTGCCATGGTTCGGGCAGGTCGAGGAGCACCCTGTCCATGTCGCGCTCGTCCACCCCCTGGTAGATGTCCCCGAGCTTGAGGAACAGGTTGGGCGGCAGCTCCCCCAGCGTGTCGGTGATCCCGCGCCTGGCCGCCTCCAGGAAGTCCTCGCGCTGCTCGTAGGAGACGACCAGGCCGCTCGGACCCACCGCGCGCCAGGCCGCGAGCGTCAGCGCCCCGGTCCCTGTCCCCGCCTCCAGGACCCTGGCGCCCGGATGGAGGTCGGCGCTGATGAGGATTGCTCCGAGGTCTTTGGGATAGATCGGCTGCGCCTGCCGCACCCGCCCCGTCACCTGCTCGGCGAATGTCGGGCGGACCGCCAGCAGGCGCGCCCCCATCTGGGTGGTGACGACCACTCCCTCCTGGCGCCCGATCAGGGCGTCGTGCTCGATGGCGCCGGAATGGAGCGAGTGGCGCGCCCCCGCCTTGAGCCGCACGCGATGCTTCCGGCCGACCTTGTCGACCAAAAGGACCAGCTCACCGTCCGCGAACTCCGTCATAGGAGGTGTGGCCGGAGGGCCGGCCGAGAGATTCGGTGTCCAGGTGGTCCAGCTGCTAGGCGCGGCCGAGTAGCGGAGCGCGCGCATCCGTGGATGCGTAAGCGAGCAACGGAGGTCGCAACAACGCAGATGGGCCGCATGGGCGCCGAAGATCCGGTCGGCATCTCTGGCCTCACCTCCCTGGTTTTCTAGCGCGGATCAGGCAGTGCCAGTACGCGTGCCACAGCTTGCCCTCGCGGCGCACGGGGTGAAGCTCCTTTCGGGCCTCTCCCTCAGCGGCCTCGATCACGCTCGCCAGGTCTGCGGCGAGGTCTGGCGCAACTGCC
>DATCBF010000202.1:0-8565 GCA_036512025.1 Solirubrobacterales bacterium | reverse complement strand
ACAGATCCGGATAGCGGCAAAAGCGCTTGCCAATGCGCGGCGGCCGGTCCTCTACACCGGCGGCGGCGTGATCAACGCCAATGCCTCCGAGGAGCTGCGCGAGCTCGCCGCGGCCGATCGCTTCCCGGTCACCTCGACCCTGATGGGCCTCGGCGCCTTCCCCGCCAGCCACCCGCAGTGGCTGGGGATGCTTGGCATGCACGGCACCCGCACCGCCAACTACACGATGGACGAGGCCGACCTGATCGTCGCGATCGGCTCGCGCTTCGACGACCGGATCACCGGCAAGCTGGCCGAGTTCGCTCCCCACGCCAAGTTCATCCACATCGACATCGACCCGGCCGAGATCTCCAAGAACGTCGCCGCCCACATCCCGATCGTCGGCGACGCGAAGAAGGTCTTGCCGAAGCTGACCCACGAGTACAAGGCGCTACAGACCGATCCGACCCGGCTCGACGCCTGGTGGAAACGGATCAGCGCCTGGCAGGAGGAGTATCCGCTCGGCTATGAGCCCGGCAAGGAGGGCGAGATCAAACCGCAGTTCATGGTCGAGGCGATGCACCGGGCCACCGGTGGCGACGCGATCATCACCTCCGACGTCGGCCAGCACCAGATGTGGGCGGCCCAGTACTACGGCTTCGACAAGCCCCGCCGCTGGATCAACTCGGGCGGCCTCGGGACGATGGGCTTCGGGTTGCCGGCCGCGGTCGGCGCCAAGGTCGCCTGTCCCGACGACAACGTCGTCTGTCTGGCCGGTGACGGCAGCCTGATCATGAACTGCCAGGAGCTGGCGACCTGCGTCAACGAGCAGATCCCGGTCAAGGTCTTCCTCATGAACAACGGCTACATGGGCATGGTCCGCCAGTGGCAGGAGCTGTTCTGGGACCGTCGCTACAGCTCGGTGGAGATGGGCCCGAGCCCTGACTGGGTCAAGCTCGCCGAGGCCTTCGGCGCCACCGGCATGCGCTGCGAGGACGCTGCTGACCTGGAGGAGATGATGGGCAAGGCCCTGGAGACCGACGGCCCGGTCCTGGTCGACGTCCGTGTCTCGCCCGAGGAGAACTGTTACCCGATGATTCCGGCCGGGGCAGCGGCCCGAGACATGGTTGGGTGAATGGGATGATCGCTACGACCAAGCAGATCAAGGACGCAGGGAGCGTGGCGTGCTCTGCACGCGAGCGACTGAGGACGCCGATATGCGCTGCGTCGTGGGGAGCATGATGGAGGCGGGGACCCCAGATCTGGTCAAACTCGAGGACCTGCACCTGCCCGGACAGCTGACCGGCCGCAAGCACATCCTCTCGATCCTGGTCGAGAACAAGCCCGGGGTGCTGGCTCGGATCGCCGGCCTCTTCTCCCGGCGTGGCTTCAACATCGACACCCTTGCGGTTGGCCCTACCGACGACCCCAGTGTCTCGCGGGTGACGCTGACCCTGGACGGCGCCATCCACCCGATCGATCAGGTCACCAAGCAGCTGCACAAGCTCGTCAACGTGCTCAAGATCCGCGACATGGAGCCGGAAGAGACGGTGGCTCGCGAGATGGCGATGTTCAAAGTTTCCTCCGCGGTCGAGAACCGGGCCGAGATCATCCAGTTCGCCGACATCTTCCGGGCCAAGATCGTCGACGTCTCACGCCGCTCGATGACGATCGAGGTGACCGGGTCGGCCGACAAGATCGAGGCCTTCGAGCGGATGGTCCGCCCCCATGGCCTGATCGAGATGGTCCGCACCGGCGAGATCGCAATCGCTCGTGGTAGCGACTAGCGGCCTGCTCGACAGCCTTCGCGAGCGGATAGAGCGAGCATCTCGCGGCGAGCGGCGGACGCTGGTCAGCGTCACGGTCGCGGTCGCGGGAGTCGATCCCTGCGCGGTCGTCTTCGCCTCTCGCCTGGCCTCCGATCGCTGGTTCTGCTGGGAGCAGCCCGATCGGGAGTTTGCCCTGGCCGCGCTCGGAGTCGCCCATGAGGCGACCTCGCGGGGAGACGGGCGGTTCCGCGACGTGGGGCGCGAGTGTCTGGCCACGATGGGACACAGCGACGTCGAGCAACCACGCCGGCTGCCGGCGGGCGCCGGCCCGGCCTGGGTCGGGGGCTTCGCCTTCGCCGACGATGGCGGATCGTCGTCGCCCTGGTCCTCGCTCTCGCCGGGGACGATGGCCCTGCCCGAGCTCTCCATCTGCCGTAGCGGCGACGAGGTGTTCGTCACCGCCAACGCTCTGGTGCAGCCCGGTGAGGATCAGACCGGGCGCGTCGAGCGCATCGCCTCGCGGCTTTCGGGTCTGCGCGGCGATCCGCTGCCGATGCTCGATCCCCACCTGATGTCGCGCCCGCAGATCCGCAGCGCCCGCCCACCTGGGGAGTTTGAGCGCGCGGTCGAGGCGGCGACAACGCGGATCGAGGCGGGTGAGCTGCGAAAGGTCGTGCTCGCCCGCGAGGTCGTCGTCACCAGCGGCTCCGCTCACGAGCCCGGAGCCCTCTTCGGGGCGATGCGCGAGCAGTTCCCATCCTGCTTCTGCTTTTGCTGCGGAACGCCGGAGGCAGCCTTCATCGGGGCGAGCCCCGAGCTTCTTGTTCGCCGCTCGGGGGCGAGCGTCTCGACCGTGGCGCTGGCCGGCTCGACCCGACGCAGCTCCGATCCCGCCGTTGACGACCATCTCGGTGAGCAGCTGCTGCGCAGCGACAAGGATCGCCGCGAGCAGCAGATCGTCAGCGACCGGATCGTCCGCAAGCTTCGTCCCCACGCAGTCTGGGTCGAGAGAGCGCCTGAGCCCGAGATCGTCAAGGTCGCCAATATCCAGCACCTCGCCACCCCGGTGATCGCCCAGCTGGCGGAGCCGCACTCGGCGATTGAGATGGCCGGCCTCCTGCACCCGACCCCCGCGGTCGGCGGCGAGCCCTGGCCTGGCGCCGAGGAGACGATCGCCGATCTCGAGCAGATGGACCGCGGCTGGTACGCGGGCCCGGTCGGCTGGATGGACGCCACCGAGGACGGTGAATTCTGCGTAGCCCTGCGCAGCGCCCTGCTGCGCGATCGCGAGGCCCGTCTCTATGTGGGAGTGGGCGTGGTGGCCGGTTCCGACCCGGCGGCCGAGCTGGCCGAGACCGAGGTCAAGCTGGGGGCGCTGTTGCCCTTGCTCGCGGAGTAGGGCGAGGTTGCAATTACCCGCGGATAGCGGGGGTAATTGCGGTTGTCGGCGTCTCTGGTCAGGTCCTTAGCGCTGATGTCACGGCTGCGCTGAGTCGCCGGTGAAGCTCGACGTTGGCCCGACGGTCGACCTTTACCTCGATCAGGCCGGTGCCCGAGGAGAGCGCACCCGGCAGCTGCGAGAGCGAGTCGATGCTCGTATGCGCGAGGCCGAAGAGGTCGGCTGCCTTGGCGACGTCGACGCCGCGCGGGGTGCCGAGCAGCGCCTCGAACTCGGCCTCCCCGAGCGCCCCCGCCTGCGGCAGGAAGCCAAAGATGCCGCCGCCGTCGTTGTTGATGACGACGATCCGGACCGGGATGGAGACGTCGCGCAGGGCGGCCAGGCCGCCGAGGTCGTGGAGGAAGCCGAGGTCGCCGCTGACGATCGTGGTCGGGCGTCCGCTTGCGTGGGCGGCGCCGATTCCGGAAGAGAGCAGGCCGTCGATCCCGTTGGCGCCGCGGTTGCAGAGGAAATGGACGTCAGTCGATTCGCTGGGCAGGAATGCCTCCTGGTCACGGATCGGCATGCTCGAGGCCGTGTAGACGATGTCGCCCTCGCCGTGAGCGTTTCCCAGTGCCAGATGCAGCGCCGGCTCGCTGATCGGCCCTTCGGTGTCGAGGGCTGCCTCAATCGCCGCTCTCGCCGCTCTCTCTGCGTCCAGCCACGTCTGCGGCGCCCGGCGGCCTTCGCCCTCCAACCGCGTCGCCCAGCCGGCCACCAGCGCGGCCGGGTCGGCGCGCAGAACCGCAGCTGCTCTGTTGGTCGGCTCGTTCCAGCCTCCCAACGGGTCAACGACGATCTGATCGGCCCCCGACGCTGTCAGCCAGGCCCGCAGCGGCTTGCTGGTCGGCATCTCCCCGAAGCGCAGGACGAGGTCAGGCTTGACCGCCTCTCCGAACTGTTTGTCCTTGAGCAGTTGGTCGTAGGTGGTGATGACGTGGGAGCGGTCATGCGGGCCGCAGCGGAGCTGCGACGTGGGCTCGGCGAGGATCGGGAACCCGGTGACCTGGGCAAGGTGGGTAAGTGACTCGCGCAGCTCGGGATCGAGCTGGCGACCGGCGACGATCACCCCCGAGCCGGCCTTGCCGATATGGCCGGCAACCTCTTCCAGCAGAAACCGGGAGGGCTCGAGGTCGATCGTCGTCACCGCCGTCAGTGGCCGAACTCCCCGTCCCTCCAGCGCCACCGGGTCAGCCGCTGTCACCGCTCCCTCAACGGGGACCGGCGCAAGTGGCTCGCGCCAGGCGAGGTTGAGGTGGACCGGCCCCGGGCGCGGCTCGCCCCTGGCGGCGGCGAGCGCGCGGCAGGCGACCGAGCGGAAATGCAGCAAGCCGTCATCGTCTGCCTCGTGGGTCCCGACCTCGCAGAACCAGCGCGCCGAAGATCCGTAGAGCTTGATCTGGTCGATCGTCTGCCCGGCGCCGATCCCGCGCAGCTCGGGCGGCCTGTCGGCGGTAAGGGCGATCAGCGGCACGGCCGATTCGTCGGCCTCGCAGATCGCCGGATGGAAGTTGGCCGCGGCGGTGCCCGAGGTGCAGAGCATCGCCACCGGGGTTCGGGTGGCCTGCGCCGCTCCCAAGGCGAAAAAGGCTGCCGAGCGCTCGTCGAGGATCACGCTCACGTCGATCGCGGGCTGCCGCCAGAGCGCGACCGCGAGCGGGGTCGAGCGCGATCCGGGCGAGACGACCGCGTGGCGGACCCCGCCACGGGCGAGCTCCTCGACGAAGGCCGAGGCGAGGGCGGTGTTGGCATTGGTCGGGTCGATCTCGAGAGCCTATTGACGCCAGGCAGCTAGATCCGGTGGGCGTCGAGCGCCCCCTCGTCGATCTCGACTCCCAGGCCGGGGCCCTCTGGCGCGTACAGCTTCCCGTCACGGACGTCGCACTCGACCGACGCGATGGTCGAAGAGAAGAGGCGCCGGGTGGCGAGGCCGTGGGCAAGTTCGGGCCGGCCGCCGCCGGCCTCGCGCAGGGTCTGGGCGACCTGCGCCGCGGCGGCAATGCCGACGGGGCCGTCCAGGGCGCTGGAGAGATAGGAGGGAAGGACCTCGGCGATCCCGATCGCCGCCTCCGGCCCGCCGACCTTGGACAGCTTCAGGCCCACCAGCTCGCAGGCCCCCTTCGAACTCGCCAGCTCGGCGTCGGCGCGGGTCTCGATGCTCTCGTCGCCGGCGATCGGGATCGAGGTTGACGTCGCCAGCTCGGCCATTTCCCCGAGGGTGGCGACGGGCTGCTCGGCCAGCTCGATGTCGAACTGCTCCAGCGCCGCGAGAGTGCGGCCGGCCGTCTCCAGGTCCCAGGCAGCGTTGGCGTCGACCCGGATCAGCGCCTCCGGCCCGACCGCCTCGCGCACCGCCCGAACCTGCCCGACGTCGTCGCCGGCGCCGAGCTTCAGCTTGAAGGTGGAGAACCCCTCCTGCGCCCAGCGAAGGGCGTTTTCGGCGACGGCGTCGGGCTCGCCGCTGACCAGGGTCGCATTGCACGGCAGGGGCGTGGGATCGGCCAAGGCCGGCGCCCCCTCGGCGGCGGCGCGCCTTCCGCGCAGGTCGAGCAGGGCGGTCAGGGCGGCGCAGCGGGCTGGAGCCGACAGGGCTTTGGACCCATCCGTCAGGTTGGCCTCGTCCAGTCGATCGAGGGCGTCGAGTCGCTCCAGCTCCTTGACCACCTGGGCCAATCCGGCGCCACCGCGAAGAGACAGCGGGACCGCTTCGCCCAGCCCGACCAAGCCATCGTCTGAGCGAAGCCGCAGCAGCACCATCTCGCGCCGGTCGAGACGGCCCCGCGCGGTCACGTAGGGGCGGCGGAAGGGAAGTGCGTAGGGGATGACCTCTACGGAGGCGAGGCGCACCCTGGAAGCTTCTCAGCTCGCCAGCAGCAGGCCGACCGAGACCAGCACGCTGAAGGCGGCCAGCACTGCGCCCGTCCCCGCCAGAGCGCCATTCAGCGACGGGCCGTCGGTGCGGTTCGTCATCGCCCGCATTGGCCCGATCGCCAGCGGCAGCGAGAGCCAGGCGATCATCGGCAGCGCCCCTGCGCCCGAGCCGAGCAGGGCGACCGGCAGCACCACGTAGGCGCCGAGCACCAGCATCCGGTAGAGCGCGACCGCGTTCGAGCGCCCCATCCGCACCGCCAGCGTCATCTTGCCCGCCCGGCGGTCCGTCTCCAGGTCGCGCACGTTGTTGACGACCAGGATCGCGGTGGCGAGGGAGCCGATCGCGATCGAGAGCCCGAGAGGCAGCGCGTCGAGGTGTTCGACCTGCACGTAGTAGGAGCCGTTGACGGCGACCAGCCCGAAGAAGAGGAAGACAAAGACCTCGCCCAGCCCGGCATAGCCGTAGGGACGGGGGCCTCCCGTATAGAGGACGCCGGCTGCGATCGAGACGGCGCCGACGATGAGGATCACGGCGCCGGCGACGGTGGCCAGATAGATGCCGCAGACGACGGCGACGGCAAAGGCGATCCAGGTGGCCCGCATCACCCGCTGCGGAGTCACCAGCCCGGCCGAGGTGACCCGCACCGGCCCGAGTCGGTCGGCGGTGTCGGCGCCGCGCTTGGCGTCGGAGTAGTCGTTGGCCAGGTTGGTCCCGATCTGAATGAAGACCGAACCGACGAGAGCCGCGATGAACGCGCCGGCTCGAGGCAGCCTCCCAAACCACTCGACGGCAGCCGCGGTCCCGACCAACACCGGGGCGATCGCCGCCGGCAGCGTCCGCGGCCGCGCCGCCATCAACCAGATCCTCATGGTCTTTTCGGAAACTTGGAGAAGTCGGGCTTGCGCCCCTGCTGGTAGGAGTTGCGGCCCTCCTGGCCCTCCTCAGACATGTAGAAGAGCAAGGTCGCGTCGTGAGAGAGCTGCTGCAGGCCGGTGAGGCCGTCCTCCTCGGCGTTGAAGCTCGACTTCAGCAGCCGCAGCGAGAGGGGGGAGAGGTGCAGCATCTCCCGGCACCAGGCGACCGTCTCGCGCTCGAGGTCGTCGACCGGGACGACGGCATTGACCAGGCCCATCTCAAGCGCCTCCTCGGCGCTGTAGAGCCGGCAGAGGAACCAGACCTCCTTGGCCCGCTTGACGCCGATGTTGCGGGCGAGGAGGCTGGCGCCGAAGCCGCCGTCGAAGCTGCCGACGCGGGGGCCGGTCTGGCCGAACTGGGCGTTGTCGCCGGCGACCGTGAGGTCGCAGACGAGGTGGAGGATGTGACCACCGCCGACTGCGTAGCCGGCGACCATCGCGATCACCGGCTTCGGCAGGCGCCGGATCTGCACGTGCAGGTCGCCGACATCGAGTCGCCCGACCCCCTGCTGGGCGACATCGTCGTCGCCGATGTAGCCGTCGTCGCCGCGGATCCGCTGGTCGCCGCCGGAGCAGAAGGCGTCGGCGCCGGCGCCGGTGAAGATGATCGCGCCGACCTCGAGGTCGTCGCGGGCGCGGGCGAAGGCGTCGCGCAGCTCGGCCAGGGTCTGGGGGCGGAAGGCGTTTCGCACCTCGGGTCGGTCGATCGTGATTTTGGCGATCCCGTCGGCCTTCTCATAACGAATGTCGCCGTAGTCGGCGACGCTTCGCCACTCGATCGGGGCGTAGAGATCCTGCTCGGGCGGTGCGTCCTTGTGGCGTTGCGGCAAGCTTCCTCCGTCTCTCGGCGGTCAGGGGCCGCGCAGGTGCGCAGCCCGCAAGAATGCGGGGCAACGATAACCAGCGACAGACGGCAGGCGTTTCCAACCGATGAAACTTGACAACTGGCTGGCCCAGCGATCGCAGAGTTGCCCCGACCGAACCGCCCTGGTGGCGGACGGGTCCGATGTCACCTACGCCGAGCTCGAGGCCGAGTCGACCTGGGTCGCCCGCCGCCTCGCCGCTTACGGGGTCCGCCGTGGCTCGGTCGCGGCGCTGACGATGGAGCCACGCCGCGAGCAGGTCGTCCTCCTGCACGCGCTGATGAAGGTCGGCGCGGCGCTGTTGCCGCTGAGCCCGAGATTCTCCGACTCCGAGCGTGCCGCGGTGATCGCCGCCGAGCAGCCCGACGTCGATCTCAGCGACCCCGGCCAGCTGACCCAGACCGAGGCCGACCTGCCGCTGCTCGGCGAGCACGACATGAACGATCCCTACTGTCGGATGCTGACCAGCGGCAGCACCGGCCTGCCGCACGCGGTCGGGCTCACCTACGGCAACTTCCTCTGGAGCGCCGTCGGCTCCGGCTTCAACATCGGCGTCGAACCGCAGGACCGCTGGCTCTGCTGTCTGCCGCTCAGCCATATCTCCGGCCTGGGGATCGTGATGCGCTCGGTCATTTACGGCACCACCGCCGTCCTGCACGACGGCTTCGACGTCGACCGCGTCGCCGCCGCCCTCGACGAAGACGGGATCACCGTCGTCTCGGTGGTGACG
>DATCBF010000201.1:0-5388 GCA_036512025.1 Solirubrobacterales bacterium | reverse complement strand
CCGATCCGACGTAGAAGTGGTTGGCGCTCGCCCACGTCGGCATGACCTTATTGGCCTGGCCGGGCGCTTGGCTCCGAAGCGCTCGACGGTCCACAATGAGCAGATGGGCGAGTTCGAGCTTTTGGCGAGGATTCGGGAACGGCTTCCCCCGGCGGGCACGCAAATCCGAATCGGGATGGGCGACGACGCCGCGGTCACGGTTCCCGGCGGCGCCACCGCCACCTCGGTCGACGCGATCGTCGACGGGGTGCATTTCCGCCGCGAGCACTACAGCCTGGCCCAGGTCGGGCACAAGGCTCTCGCCACGGCTCTCTCCGACCTCGCGGCGATGGGAGCCGGGCCGGGCGAGGCCTACACCGTCCTCGGCGTCCCTCCCGATCTCGACGAGGACGGTTGCCTCGAGCTCTTCGACGGGATCGTGTCCCTCGCGGCGGAGACCGGGACGACGCTGGCGGGCGGCGACGTCACCCGGGCTCCAGCCTTGACGGTGGCGATGACAGTGGTCGGTCATGCGCCGAGCGCCGAGGCGCTTGTCACCCGGGCCGGCGCCCGTCCGGGCGACGTGGTGGTGGTCACCGGCGAGCTCGGAGCGGCGGCGGCGGGCCTGTTGCTGTTCGAGCATCCCGACCTCCCTGGAGCCGTCTCCGCCGAGGTCGGCGAGCAGCTCAAGAAGCGTCAGCGTGAGCCTCAGCCGCGACTGCGCGCAGGCCGGGCGCTCGCCCTGGCGGGAGCGACCGCGATGATCGACCTCAGCGACGGGCTCGGCGCCGACGCCGCTCATCTGAGCGCCCAGAGCGGGGTGGAGTTGCGCCTCGCCGCCGGGTCGCTCCCCCTGGCGGAGGGAGTCGCCGAGGTTGCGGAAGCGGCCGGCGTGGATACGGCCCGGCTCACCGTCTGCGGAGGCGAGGACTACGAGCTGCTCGCCACCCTGCCGCCCTCGCGACTGCGGGCGGCCCTCGCCGCGGTCGCCGAGACCGATACGACGATGGTTACCGTGGGTGAGGTGGCCGACGGAGCCGGAGTCGACGTCAGGCTGCCTGACGGCCGGACGTTGGATCCGGGGGGGTTCGACCAGCTGAGCTGAAAGTCGAGAGTTCCTGTGCCAAAAGCTCCCGCACTCCTCGCCTCTGCAGCATCGCCTCGGCCACAAGCGAAGGCTCAGGCTTGTAGTGCCCGGTCTTGACGAGACTTTTCAGTTGCTGAGCTTGCATGGCCTTCATATCGGCTCTCGAACAGAGATCATTAGTTCTGGGTACTCGCACATTTGTCCAAGGTCGGACTAACCTTCCGTGCATGCCAAATGGGTCGGCACGCATTCTCCTTGTCGATGACGAAGAGTCGATTCAGACTCTGCTCAGCTACCCCTTGCGTAAAGACGGATACCACGTCACCTCCGCCCAGGATGGAAGCGAGGCGCTGCAGCGATTCGGCGAGGCCCGCTTCGATCTGGTGATTCTCGATTTGATGCTGCCCAAGCTCGACGGCGTCGAAGTCTGCCGTCAGCTGCGCTCGCGCAGCCAGGTTCCGATCATCATGCTGACCGCGAAAGGGAGCGAGACCGACAAGGTCGCGGGGCTGGAGGTCGGCGCCGACGACTACATCACCAAGCCCTTCTCGATGCGCGAGTTCCGCAGCCGGGTCAAGGCCGCCCTGCGGCGCTCGCGGATGGTCGGCACGCTCCCCGACGACGAGTCGATCGAAAGCGGGCAGCTGAAGATCGACTTCGGCCGGCGCATGGTGACCCTGCGGGAGGAGGAGGTCCGGGTCACCTACGTCGAGTTCGAGATCCTCGGCGCCCTGGCTCGCTCACCGGGCCGCGTGCTCAGCCGCGAAACGCTGCTCGAACACGTCTGGGGCGACGCCGAGTACCGCGATCCCCGCACGGTCGATGTCCACATCCGGCACCTGCGCGAGAAGCTCGAGCTCGACCCAAAGGAGCCCGAGTACCTGTTTACCGTGCGCGGAGTCGGCTACCGGTTCAAAGAGTGAAAAGAGGGCGCTTCACGCCGCTGGTCAGCATGATCAGCACGGTCTCGCTGTCGATCGGCGCTGTCGTCGTCCTCGCGATCTACATCTATGTGGTCTGGGTGGACGGGAGCGGCGCCGTCAAGCACCAGATCTTGATCGGCGGCACGATCGGGTTGGTGTTGGCGCTCGCGATCGGGTTCTACTTCGCCCAGCTCGTGGAGACCCGGGTCGGGAGGATCGAGCAGGCCGCGCGCAAAGTTGCCGATGGAGATTTCGCCGCGCGCATCCCGGTCGACTCCTCGGGGCAGCTCGGCCAGCTCGCTCGCACCTTCAACGAGATGCAGCGGCGCCTTTCCGAGCTCGACAGCGCCCGCAAGCAGTTCATCGCCAACGCCTCGCACGAGCTACGGACACCGATCTTCAGCCTCGGTGGGTTCGTCGAATTGCTCGACGAGGAGGACCCCAGCCCGGAGGAGAGGGCCGAGTTTGTGCGGACCATGCGCCAGCAGATAGAGCGGCTGACCAAGTTGACCACCGACCTGCTCGACCTCTCCCAGCTCGACGCGGGGGCGATGGTGATGCGAAGCAGCGACGTCGACCTCAGCGCGATCGCCCGTGAGGTGGCCCGCGAGTTCGGGCCGCGCGCCGATGCCCGGGGCTCGCGGCTGGAGCTGCGAACGCCAGACAGCGCCGCGATCGCCCGCGCCGACCCCAACCGCCTGCGCCAGATCATCCGTATCCTGCTCGACAATGCCCTCACCCACACACCCGAGGGCACCAAGGTGACCGTGACCACCCACTCAGTCAACCACCGGGCGGAGCTGACCGTCTCCGATGAGGGGTCGGGGATTCCCACGGGCATGCAGGGCCGGGTCTTCGAGCGCTTCTACACGGCGGATACCGCCGGGGGGTCCGGCCTCGGCTTGGCGATCGCCCGCGAGCTGGCACAGCGGATGGACGGCCGGATCGCAATCTCATCCAGCAAACGACTGACGGGCTTCACGCTCAACCTCCCCCCGGCCCGCAACCCGATCGAGAACCGGGACCTCACCGCCACTCCAAAGGCCCACGCTTGAGGCGGCTGGCGCCCATCCTCGTGGGGCTGGCCACCCTGGCGCTCCTCGCCGGCTGCGGATCTTCCGGCGGCAGCGAAAGCGCGTCAACGGCGGCCACGGTCGCGAAGGCGCCGCCGCGGGTGATCGTCGAGACATCCGACAGCGGCTTCGACGCGGCGCGCGTCTACCGCAAGGCGGCGCCCGGCGTGGTCACGATTCGCTCGGTCTTCGACAGCGGCGCCGCCGAGGGCTCCGGCTTCGTCCTCGACGACAACGGGGAAATCGTCACTAACGCCCACGTGGTGACCGACGACGCCGGCGGCCCGCGCAAGCCGGCCAAAGCGGTCTACGTCGAATTCCCGGACCGCAATGTGGTGCCGGCCCAGATCGTCGGCTTCGACCCGTTCGCCGACGTCGCCCTGCTCAAGGTGAAGCCCGACGGGCTGGCTCTGCATCCGCTCGAACTCGGTGACGACCACGACCTCGTCGTCGGCCAGCCGGTGGCGGCGATCGGCAGCCCCTTCGGCGAGCAGCACTCGCTCTCCGTCGGGATCGTCTCCGCCACCGATCGCTCGGTCAAATCGTTGACCGACTTCCAGATCGAGGGCGCGATCCAGACCGATGCCTCGATCAACCCCGGCAACTCGGGTGGCCCGATGCTCGACGCCAACGCTCGGGTCGTCGGCATCAACCAGCAGATCGAGACCAACTCCGGCGCCAGCGACGGGGTCGGGTTCGCCGTGCCCGTTTCGGCGATCAAGCGCTCGCTCTCGCAGTTGAAAAATGGCGGCGAAGCCGAATACGCCTACATCGGCGTATCCAGCCAGGCCCTCTATCCCCAGCTCGCCGAAAAGCTCGGGCTCGACTCCGACTTCGGCGGCCTGATCGCCGAAGTGGTGCCGGGCGGGCCCGCCGACAAGGCCGGGTTGAAGGGCGGCGACGGCAAGTTGCAGTTCCAGGCGGCGCCCTACCGGACCGGAGGCGACGTGATCCTCTCGGTCGACGGACACAATGTCGTTCGTCCCGACGATCTTGCCCGCTATATGTCGGATTACAGGCCCGGCCAGAAGGTGACGCTCGAGATCCTGCGCGACAATCACAGGGAGTCCGTCGACGTCACCCTGGGCAAACGGCCGACAGCCATTTCGGGCGGCTGACCTCGGTCTAACCGCGGAGACCTGTAGAACTCCGCTCTTGCTTCAGGAAGTCGCACTCGGTCAGAAGTCCCTCGCGGACTACACCCACATCGCCGGCAAGGATCTTGTCGAGCGAATTCGAGCGCTGGCCGAGCCGCTCAAAGGGCACCGGGTTCTGCATGTCAGCGCCACCGCGTTCGGGGGGGGCGTCTCCGAGATCCTCTACACGATCGTGCCGCTGATGCGCGACATCGGGATCGACGCCCATTGGCACGTGATCTTCGGCAAAGAGGAGTTCTTCAACGCGACCAAGCTTCTCCACAACTCGCTGCAGGGCGATCCGGCGACGCTGAGCGACGAGCAGTGGGACCTGTTCGACGAGATCAACGAGATGAACGCCGAGGGCCTGCAGGGGGAGTGGGACACGATCATCGTCCACGACCCGCAGCCGATCGGCCTGCATCGCGGCGCCAAGGAGAAGGGTCGCAACTGGATCTGGCGCTGCCACATCGACCTCTCCGAGCCCAACCCGGCGCCGATCGCGCGGCTGCTGCCGATGATGGAGGAATACGACGCCTCGGTCTGGCACCTGCCCTCATACGTGCCGAGCGGGATGGACGGCAACGGCGGCATCCGCATCATTCCGCCGGCGATCGACCCGCTCTCGCCGAAGAACATGGCCTTCTCTCCCGACGACGCGGCCTTCGTCTGTCGCCAGTTCGGGATCGACGTCGACCGACCGCTGATCACCCAGGTCTCGCGCTTCGACCCCTGGAAGGACCCGATGGGCGTTATCGACGCCTATCGCGATGTCACCAAGGAGGTGCCCGACGCGCAGCTTGCCCTGGTCGGCTCGATGGCGACCGACGACCCGGAGGGCTGGGACTTCTTCCAGCAGACCTTCGAATACGCGGACTCCGATCCCGACATCAAGATCCTCAACAACCTCAACAACGTCGGCGCGATCGAGGTCAACGCCTTCCAGTCGCAGTCCGACGTCTGCCTGCAGAAGTCGATCCGCGAGGGCTTTGGCCTGACCGTGACCGAGGCGCTCTGGAAGGGCCGGCCGACCGTGGCGGGCAACGTCGGCGGCATCCCGCTGCAGATCGAGGACGGGGTGAGCGGATACCTGGTCGACTCCCCGGCGGAGTGCGCGCAGCGCTGCCTGGAGATCCTGCGCGACCCGGGGCTGGGGAAGCAGCTCGGGCGGGCGGGCAAGGAGCACGCCC
>DATCBF010000200.1:0-3426 GCA_036512025.1 Solirubrobacterales bacterium | reverse complement strand
CCTCGGACGGCTGCAGCACCTTCCAGTCGCGACCGAGAATCTCGGCCAGCGGCAGGCCACGGTGGACCGGCGTCTGAGCATGGTCGCCGAGCAAGATCAGGGCGTGGTCGGCGAGAAACCGATCGAGCCCGCCCGCCGCGTCGACGAGCTTGGCGAAACAGTGGTCGGCCTTGGAGATCGACTCGACGCTGGCCTCGGGCCCGTGGCGATGGGAGTAGTTGTCGTTGTCGGGAAGGGAGAAGAGAAGGAAGTCGAAGAGGTCGTTCTTGGCGAGCTCGGCGACACAGCAGGCCGAGTAGCCGTCGCGGCTTCCCGGAATCGAAGAGGGTTTACAGGGGACCTCGCGGCTGGCGTAGAGGTCGCCGTAGAAGAGGTCGGTCGGGCCCCAGGTGTGATGGCGGAACTTGAGCCTTGTCGTCTCGACGGCGCGGCGCAGGAGCCCGTCGAGCGAGACCTGGTGGCGATGGCGCCCACGGTAGATCAGAAAGGAGGTGCAGGCCGTGCGCGCGCCGGCGTCGTCGAGCTGCTCGAACAGAGTCTCGATCTCGGGGCTGAGATGGGCCAGGTTCATGTTGTAGACGAGGTCGTAGAGCGCCCGGAAGACGCCGAAGGCGCGGGTCGCGTCGAGCGAGCTGCCGTACTCGACGTAGCGCCGCTCGAGCCGGTGGTACCAGTTCATGCCGCTGATCCAGTGCTCGTCGCCTCCGACGCCGGTCACCATCTCGGCGCAGGCGACCGGCGTCACCGAGGGAAAGCTGGAGACGCAGTCGGGGATGAGGACGCCGCGATCCAGCAGAGCCTCGAAGGTGGGCGCGCGCTCCTCGTCGATCGCCCGGCGCAGCATGTCGGTGCGCAGCGAGTCGACGTAGGTGAGGATCAGCTTCTTCGGAGCCATCGCTCTCCGAATGATGGTCGACCGGCTCCGTCGCTACCGCAGGACGCGCAAGCCCGCGTGCTTGCGCTGCGCCCGGCGACGTCGGGCGAGGCCGAGCCAAACCAGGGCGACGATCGCCAACACGACCAGCGGCGAGAACAGCAGCGACACCGCGATCACCAAGAGGGCCGCCAGGGCGACGAGAAAACCAAGGGCGCTGCTGCTGCTGCCCTCGCGGCGGCCGGCGCCGGATACGACATCGCTGATCACCAGACAGGCGAGGATCGTGCCGAGCATGCAGGCCAGTGCGCCGAGTGCGCCGTCGAGCAGGAAACCGGCGGCGATGCCGATCACCGCCGCGAGCAGGGTCATCCGCCCGCGAGCGGATCCGTGGGTGCCGGTCGTGCCGGCGAGCATCCCGATCGCGATGCCGATCCCTAGATCGGAGAGAAAGTCCACATGCGAAAACCTAACCTCCCGAGCGCGGTCGCGTCGATCCGGCACACTTCTGACATGAGCGAGCCGCCTCCTCCCCATCGCCGTCGGGCCCATACTCGCAGCCGCGACCTCGAGCGCTACGCCGGTCTCTTCGCCGGGCGGACCCGCGTCATGCGCTCCTCCGCGATGCGCGACCTGATGGCCGTCACCGCGCGGCCCGAGGTGATCTCTCTCGCCGGCGGGCTGCCGGACACCTCGACCTTTCCCCCCAAAAGCTTCGCGGCGCAGATGACGCGGATCGCGCAAGCGTCGACCGCCGAGGCGCTGCAGTACGGCCCGACCGAGGGATTTGAGGAGACCAAGGACTGCATCCTGCAGGTGATGGGAGCCGAGGGCATGCTGCCCGAAAGCGACGACATCATCGTCACCACTGGAGGCCAGCAGGCGATCGACCTGATCTGCAAGACGCTGCTCGACCCCGGCGACGTCGTCATCTGCGAGGCCCCCACCTACCCGGGCGCGGTTCCCGTCTTCTGCAGCTACCAGGCCGAGGTGGTGCAGATCGAATGCGACGAGGACGGGATGCGGGTCGAGGAGCTGGAGGGCGTCCTCGGCCGGCTCGCCGACGAAGGCAAACGGCCGAAGTTCGTCTACTCGGTGCCGAGCTTTCAGAACCCGGCCGGAGTGACGATGTCCTTCGAGCGGCGGCGGCGGTTGGTCGAGCTTGCCCGCAGCCACGAGCTGCTGGTTGTCGAGGACAGCCCCTACGGCCTGCTCCGCTACGGCGGCGAAGCGCTTCCTCCGCTTTACCAGCTCGACGGCGGCGACTACGTGATCTACGTCGGCACCTTCTCGAAGATCTTCTCCCCCGGTATCCGGCTCGGCTGGGCGGTGGCGCCGCCGCCGGTGATGCAGAAGATCGTCCTCGGCAAGCAGGCGGCCGACCTCTGCACCTCGACCCTGACCCAGTTCTTCGTTCGCGAGTACTTTGCCGAAGGGCTGTGGCAGAACTACATCGAGGACCTGATTGAGATCTACCGCCGTCGCCGCGACGTCATGCTCGAGGCACTGGGCAAGCACTTCCCGCCGCAGGCGACCTGGACCGAACCCGAAGGCGGCCTCTTCATCTGGGCGACCCTGCCCGAGTACATCGACACCAGCGATCTGCTGGCCAAGGCGCTGCGCGACAACGTGGCCTTCGTTCCCGGCCAGGCGGCCTACATCGACGGCCGCGGCCGTAACTCGATGCGACTCAACTTCTCCGGGGTCAGCGACGACGAAATCCGGGAGGGAATCCGGCGGATCGGCAAGGTGATCGGCGAGCAGGTCGACCTCTACGGGGCGCTGACCGGAGAGGTTCCCGCAGCACCGCGGGACGAGGCAGCCGACCCGGGCGGCGACGTGCTCCCCTTTCGCAAGACAGGCGAGGCGGGGCAATGAAGGTCGCGGTCCTCAAAGGCGGCCGTTCCCTTGAGCGAGGGGTCTCGCTGCGATCCGGCGCCCGCGTCGAAGACGCGCTGGAGCGGCTCGGGCACGAAGCGCTCGGCCTCGACGTCGGCGCCGATCTGGTCGCGCAGCTTGTGGACGAGCGCCCCGATGTCGCCTTTGTCGCCATGCATGGGCGCGGCGGCGAGGACGGGACCGCGCAGGAGCTGCTGGAGATCCTCGGCGTCCCCTTTACCGGTCCCGGCGTCGCGGCCTGCGCGCGCTGCATGGACAAGATTTTGGCCAAGCACGCGCTGCGCGAGGCAGGCGTCCCGACTCCCGACTGGTTCGCCTTCAACGAGACGGCCTTCCGCGAGCTCGGCGCCGCCGACACCCTCGATCGCATGGAGGAGCGGCTGGGCTTCCCGCTGGTGGTCAAGCCCAGCCGCGGCGGCTCGGCGCTCGGCGTCAAGTTCGCCGCCAACCCAGGCGAGATCCCCCAGGCGCTGATCTCAGCTTTCAGCTACGACGACCGGGTACTGCTTGAGCGCTTCGTCGACGGCCGAGAGCTGGCCGTCAGCGTGATCGGGGCCGAGCCGCTGCCGATCGTGGAGGCGATCCCGACCGGCGATCGCTACGACTTCGAGGCCCGTTACGAGATTGGTCGAACGGAGTTCGTCTGCCCCGCC
>DATCBF010000199.1:0-4833 GCA_036512025.1 Solirubrobacterales bacterium | reverse complement strand
TCCGTCGGGATCGAGGCCGACCTTCGAGGTCGCCTTGCGGATCATCTCCTCGGAGAGGTCGACACCGCGCACCCGGGCCTGAGGGAACTCGCGGGTGAGGAAGAGCGCGCCCTCGCCCGTGCCGCAGCCGACATCGAGGATGCGCTCCGGGGCCCGGCCGACGCGCAGAACCGCGGCGGCAAGCGGGGCGAGGTGGTCTGGGCTGCCGGCGCCGGTGCTCCGATCCCATGAGTCCGCCCGCTCGGAGAAGAACCTCCGCATCGGGCCTCGGAAAAGCGGCCACAGCCAGGGCGCCCGGACAACGAGGTCGTTGAGCATCCTGCCTGTGAACCGACCCCGGCTGGGGGCGCTGCTTGGCGAAGGCATGACCCGATGATCGCAACTCGCGCCGGTGGCGATCCTCTAGGCTTCGCGCCCGATGGACGGGCAGAGAGACCAGCGCTGGATCATCCTCGGCGTCTTCGCGGTGATCGCCATCGGAGTCACCGTCGCGATCCTGCTCAGCCGCAGTGGCGGCAGCGGTCATAGCGACAGCACCACCACGGCGAGCTCCAATGGCTGCAAGCAGGTGTCTGCTCCGAAACCGAAGCAGATCAGCCTCAAGGCGCCGAAGCAGACCGTCAAGAAGGGCGAAAAGCTGACCGCCGTGGTCGAAACCAGCTGCGGGGCCTTCGACATCGCGCTCGATACGACGCGGGCGCCGAAGACCACCAACTCGTTTGCCTATCTGGCCGAACAGGGCTTCTACGACAATCTCACCTTCCACCGGATCGCGCCTGAATTCGTGATTCAGGGCGGCGATCCGCTCGGCGACGGCACCGGCGGCCCCGGCTACACCGTTGACGAGAAGCCGCCCGCCAACCTCTCCTACACGAAAGGGATCGTGGCGATGGCCAAGAGCTCGGCCGAGCCGCCCGGGCGCTCGGGGAGCCAGTTCTTCGTCGTCACCACCGCCGATGCCGGCCTGCCACCGGAATACGCGCTGGTCGGCAAGGTCAGCACGGGGCTCGACGTCGTCGAGCGGATCGGCAAGCTCGGAACCCCGGCCCAGAAACCAAAACAGACGGTCCTGATCGAAAAGATCTCGATCGAAAAAGGCTAGGAGCCAGATGGCAAAGCTCGACGTAGGCGACGCGGCACCAGACTTCGAGCTTCCGGGCACCGGCGGCAAGACGTACAAGCTCTCCGACTACCGCGGCCGCAAGGTGATCCTCGCCTTCTACCCCGGTGACTTCACGGCGGTCTGCACCAAACAGTTCTGCTCCTACCGCGATCAGGGTGAGCGCCTCGACCAGCTCGGCGCCGACGTGCTTGGCATCTCGCCGCAGTCGGTCGATTCGCACGAGCGCTTCACCGAGGAGAAGAAACTGAACGTGCCGCTGCTCGCCGACAAGGACAAGGCCGTGGCCAAGGCCTACGGGGTGCTCGCCGGGCCGATGGTGCGGCGGGCGATCTTCGTGATCGACGAGGAGGGCGTCGTCCGTCACCGCAAGGTGACCCTGGTCGGGCTCTCCTTCGAGAGCGTCGACGACCTCGAGCAGGCCGTAGCCGCGCTGGGCTGATGCCCTCTCGCCTGCCGGAGCCGGCGCCCTTCGCGGCCGGCGAGGGCCTGGCGATTCGGGGTGAACGGGCGGGGGAGGGTCCCGCGGTCGTCCTCTGCCATGGGATCACGGCGACGCGGCGCACGGTTGTCCACGGCTCGCGAGTCCTGCAGCGGAGCGGGCACACCGTCGTCTCTTACGACGCCCGTGGCCATGGCGAGTCCGATCCGGCCCCTCCGGGCCGGGGTTATGGATACCCGGAGCTGGCCGGCGACCTCGAATCTGTGATCGCCTCGGCGGTGGGGGAGGAGCCCTTCGTGCTGGCCGGGCACTCGATGGGCGCCCACACGGCACTTGCCTACGCGTTCCGCAATCCCGAGCGCCTCGCCGGAATCGTCGTGATCGGGCCGGCTTATGACGGCGAGATCGCCGAGCGCTCGCTGCGGTACTGGGACGGCCTGGCGATGGCGCTGGAGAGCGAGGGGGTCGACGGCTTCGTCGACTACATCGACCGCCGCCAGGGGATCGACTCGGCCTGGCGCGAGTCGGTGTTGCGCTTCACCCGCGAGCGGATGCTCCGCCACCGTCACCTCGACGCCGTTGTCGAGGCGCTGCGCGAGGTCCCGCGCTCGCGGCCGTTCGAATCGATGGCGGACCTGGAGGCGCTCGAGGTCCCCACTCTGGTCGTCGCCAGCCACGACGCCGCCGACCCGGGCCATCCCTACGAGATCGCCGCCGCTTATGCCGAGCGGCTGCCGGCCGGGCGGCTGATCAGCGAGGCCGAGGGCGAGTCGCCGCTGGCCTGGCAGGGAGGGAGGCTCTCGCGGGCGATCGCCGCCTTCTGCGCCGAGCCCACGGTTGCGGAAAGGCTGGCGGCGGGCCCCGGGCAGCGCTAGGCTTGTTGCGTGCAGGTGCTGAGGAAACTTGGTTCGGTGCCGTTTTTGGTGGTGGCCTGCAGCGCCCTGTTGCTCGGATGCGCCTTGCTCGGGGGTGGGCCGCAGGACATCCTCGGGGTGCTGCCGGCGATCCTCCTTCTGCTCGGCCCCGCGATCGGCCGTTACCCGGGCGAAGAGGCGATCTTCCGCCTGGCACGCGCCCGTCGCCGTCCGCAACGGGCGACGGCCGCGATCGCGGCACCGCGCCCACGCTTTCACGTCTTCCCTGACCGCATGATCTTGCTGGCCACGAGCCGGCCTCTGCGCGGCCCGCCCGCGCCCCTCGTCGTCCCGTCCTAAAAGCTCGGCAAGCAACGACGAAGGAGTAAAGATGAAGCGCGCCATCTGGGCGACGCTGTTGGCGGCATCGGTGCTGCTGACCGCTGCCCCCGGGGCTCTCGCGCACGCGGGCAACCCCGACTATCGCTCGGTCATCGACAAGGTGACCCCGAACGTTCCCAACGTCACCTTCCAGGTCCTCAGCTACGACAGCTACTTCCAGCTGCTGGACCAGCACGGCCACGAAGTGACGATCTATGGCTATGAGAACGAGCCCTACGCGCGGATCCTGCGCGACGGCACGGTCCAGGTCAACCAGCGCTCGCCCGCCACCTACCTCAACGACAGCCGCTTCGCCACCGCCCAGGTGCCGCCGATCGCCGATCCGACGGCGCCACCGCGGTGGAAGACGGTCGACGACTCCGGCACCTTCATCTGGCACGACCATCGCATGCACTACCAGTCGACGGCGACCCCGCCACAGGTGACCGACAAGGGACGCAAAACGAAGATCTTCGACTACAAAGTCCCGATCAAAGTCGACAATCGCAAAGGCGCGATCGACGGCACCCTGTTCTGGGTCGGCAGTCCCGCGGCGTCGAAGACTCCCTTTATTTTTGCCGGCATCGTCATCGTCCTCGCGGGAGGGGCGTTGGTGCTGCTGTCGCGTCGGCGACGGCGAGATGACGACGATCGCGAGGTCGAAGAAGACGGCCCGACGAAGGAAGCCTGGTAGTGGCGCGAGCCGCAAGACGGGCGCTTGTCTTGGCGTTGGCGTTGGCGCTGCTCACTCCGGTGAGCGCGCTGGCCCACGCCCAGCTCGAGGGCACCAGCCCCGAGCGTGGCGCGATCGTCAAGCACGAGCCCGGCGCTGTCATCTTTCGCTTCGACGAGCCGGTCGAGGGCAACTTCGGGGCGGTGCGCGTCTACGATGCCAACGGCGACAGGGCGGACGAAGGAGATGCCTTCCACCCCAACGGGGAAGGGCCTCGTCTCGGTGTCCACCTCAAGCCCGGCCTGGCCGACGGCAGCTATACGGCGACCTACCGGGTCGTCTCCGCCGACGGCCACATCGTCTCCAGCGGCTACGTCTTCTCGATCGGCAAGGCGGGAAAGGCGCCGAAGGAGACCGTCTCTCAGCTGACCGCCGGCTCCGGGAGCGGACCGATCACCGAGACCGCCTTCGGTCTCGCTCGCGGGCTCCAGTACACCGCGATCGCGCTCGCCGTCGGAGGCCTCGCCTTCCTCTTGCTCGCCTGGCTGCCGGGGCTGGCGCTGGTGGAGGGCGAGGGCGAGAGCTGGTCGCGCGCTTCGCGGGCCTTCGCGGGTCGCCTGCGCTTGGTGGCGCTCCTCGCCGCGACCCTCGGGGCGATCAGCGCCGCGGCCGGGATCGTCCTCGAGGGAGCCGAGGCGGCCGGCGTCTCTGGCTTCTCGGCGCTGAAGGAGACGATCGTCCGTGAGACGCTGGCAACCAAATTCGGCACGATCTGGGCCTTCGCCTTCCTCGCCTGGATCGCCTTCGGCCTGCTGGGCGCGGTGGCATATCGACCCTCCTCATCGCGGTCCTTCGGCTGGATGCGCGCCTTGCTCCTGGCCCTGCCGCTCGCCTTCCTCGTCGCGACGCCGGCCCTCGCGGGCCACGGCAGCACCCAGTCTCCGGTCGCCCTCATGTTCCCGACCAACGTGATCCACGTCGCCGCGATGGCGGTCTGGCTCGGCGGCCTGGCGACCCTGCTCTTCGTCGCGCCGCGTGGAACGCGCGAGCTGGAGCCCGGCGAGCGAGGACGGTTGCTCGCCGCCGCGCTCTCGCGCTTCTCCCAGGTGGCGCTGGTCTCGGTCGGAGCGATCCTCCTCACCGGCCTGATCCAGGCCTACGTCTATGTCCGCCACCTCGATGCCCTGATCGAAACCGGTTACGGGCGGGCGGTGCTGATCAAGTTCTGCCTGCTGATGGTCCTGATCGGGATCGGCGCCTACAACCGCCGCAACTCGGTGCCGCGGCTGAACCGGATCGCGGCCGGGGGAGAGGCGCCGGGGCGGGCGGGGCTGCTGCTGCGCCGGGCGCTGCGGGCCGAGGT
>DATCBF010000198.1:0-6418 GCA_036512025.1 Solirubrobacterales bacterium | reverse complement strand
CGAGCTCGACGCCCGCCGCCGCCTCCCCGCGGCCCGCCGCTCGCTGCGGCGCTTCCTCGGCGCCTAGGAGGGGCTCAGCCAAGGTCGGGGGCGAGGAGGTCCCGGTAGTAGCGGTAGTCGGGACGATCGGGCCGCAGGTTCGCGGCCAGAGCGAGATGGTGGCGCGCCCGCGCGGTCTTTTTCATCTTGGCCAGCGCCCGCCCCAGGCAGAAGTGGGCGTAGTCGTCGACAGGGTGGCTCTCGAGCACCGCCTCGAACTCGGTCGCGGCCTTGGCGAACTGGCCCGAGCGGAAGTAGGCGCGGCCCAGGGCCTCGCGGACGGAGGACTTCTCCGGCGCCTGCTCGGCCGCGGCGGCAAGCGGCACCGCAGCCTGCCTGAAGTCGCCGTCCTCGAGCAGCTCGATCCCCCGCCGGTAGAGCGTGAAGGTCGAGTCGCCGTGCGCCTCAAAGGGCATCGCTCAAGTGTAGGAGGCGGCCGCCGCCGCGACTAGAGCTCTTCGATCCGGCGGCTCAGAAACCGCCGGTCGGCGTCGGCCTGGGTCAGCTCGAGCGCCCGCTCGTAGGCGATTCGCGCCTCCTCGGAACGGCCCAGGCGACGCAGGAGCTCCGCCCTCGTCGAGTGCAGGTAGGGGTAGGCATCGAGGGCCAGGCCCTCGGTCGCCTCGAGCCCGGCCTGGGGCCCCGACGTTTCGGCGATCGCCACGGCAAGGTTGAGCTCGACCACGGGCGAGCCGGTCCTCTCGGCCAGCTCGCGGTAGACGGAGGCGATCTGGGCCCAGTCGCGGCTCTGCTCGGTGTGCAGCGAGGCGATCGCGGCCTGCAGGCCGTATGGCCCGCTTCCGCGAAGAGCGCGAACCCGCGCCAGCGAGGCCTGGCCCGCCTCGATCTGGCCCCAGTCCCAGAGTCCCCGGTCCTGATCCTCGAGCAGGACCAGCTCGCCGTCGCTGAACCTGGCGCCACGGCGAGCATCGTGGATCAGCATCAGGGCGAGCAGGCCGTGGACCTCGGGCTCGTCCGGCATCAACCCGGCGAGCGCCTCGCCGAGCTGCAGCGCCTCGCCGGTGAGCTCGCCGCGCCCGCCGTAGCCCTCGTTGAAGATCAGGTAGACGACGGCCAGCACGGCGCCCAGGCGGTCGGGGAGAAGATGTGGCGGAGGCACGCGAAAGGGAATCCCGGCCGCTTTGATCTTCTTCTTCGCGCGCACGAGACGCTGCGCCATCGTCGCGGTGGGGACGACGAAGGCGCGGGCGATCTCCTCGGTGCCGAGGCCTCCCAGCGTGCGCAGGGTCAGCGCCACCTGGGCCTCGGTCGCAAGCGCCGGGTGACAACAGGTGAAGAGCAGCTCGAGGCGCTCGTCGGGGAAAGCCGTCTCCTGCTCTTCGTGTTCCACCGCCTCCGACACCTCCAGCAGCTTGGTCTTGGCAACCAGGGTGCGATCGCGGCGGATCCGGTCGATCGCGCGATTGCGCGCGGTTGCGACCAGCCAAGCGCCCGGGTTGTCCGGTGGCCCGTCGCGGGACCAGCGCTCGGCCGCGATCGCAAACGCGTCCTGGGTGGCTTCCTCGGCGAGGTCGAAGTCGCCGAGGAAGCCGATCAGGGCGGCGAGGACGCGGCCCCACTCCTCGCGGAAGGCGCGCTCGATCAGCGCTCCACCACCGGGCGCACCTCGATCGCCCCGCCGAGACGGGCGGCCGGCACCCGCGAGGCGATCTCGATCGCCGCGTCGAGATCGTCGGCCTCGAGCATGAAGTAACCGCCGATCGCCTCCTTGGTCTCCGCGAACGGCCCGTCGGTGGTCAGCGTGCGGCCGTCCTGCACGCGCACGGTGGTCGCGGTCTCGGGCGCCTGCAGCTGATCGCCGGCGGTGACTCCCTCGGTCTCGCGAATCGCCATGTACTCCTTCATCACGGCGCCCTGGTCCTGCTCGGACATCTCCTCCCACTCGTTGATCGCGTCGCCCTGGTAGATCTGGAGCATGTACTTCATCGATTCCTCCTTTGGAGATCTTGGTCTTGCTGCCAAGACGAATGGGCCAGGCCGAAATCGACGGCTCGCAAAAAAGGTGGATCGGCTAGGACTTGCCTGCCTGAGGCTCGAAGCCAACAACGGCAACGGTTGCGGGAATGCCGATCCGCGACAGCGTCTCGGCCATAATCAAGGCGGCTCGCCCCGTCCCTCGGTAGAAGTGCTCGGTGGCGCCGCGCCGGGGCCGGGTGCCGACCAGCTCGATGCACTCGTATTTGAGCAGGACATTGACGTGGTAGCTGACGCGGCTGAGGTTTTCATTGAATTCCTCCGCCATCTGCGCCGGGCTTGTGACGCGTTCGCTGAGGACCGCGAGGATTCGAACCCGCAGCGGGTGCGCAAGCACCTTTAGCAACTGCTGATCGATCGCGGCTGAAGTTTGTCGGGCCAAGGTATCTCTCCTATCCATACAAAGAAGGCCTTCATATTCTTGAGTAGTCGATTGCTTTTGCTTAAACCACCCACGCGGCGGATAGGAGCGGCGCCCACTCAAAAGGGCCAAAATCGCGGCTGCTACGGTGTTTAGGTCGGGTTTGATGCGCTGGCGTCGCCCGAGAGGTTCTGTTTCCTCGTGCGCCGCCGAGCGCCTTGGGGCCGCTGGATCTCCCCCATACGCTCAAGAAGGAGCCACATTTCATGCCTCTCGATACCGCCAAGGCGACTAAATGGACCTGCGACGGCTGTGCCGTCTCGATAACTCGGATCGACGGCGGCAGCTCGGCGCTTCCCGACACCTGGGCGAGTTCGGCGGAGGGTCAGTTCTGCCTTGTCTGCCAGCGGGCGCTCGCCGCCGACGCCGCCCTCGATGCGGCGCCGAGCGACAGCTCACTCGACGCTCGGGCAAAGCTGCGTCGCGCCGCCGTGATCGAGTTCGAGGTCCGCCGCACCCCCCACCACACCAACGGCGCGATCGCCAAAGCCTGCCGCTCCTCGGCGACAGCTGTCGCCAAGGCCCGCGATCGCCTGCAGCTACCGGCGCCGGACGCGGCGGGCAACTAACCCGTCGCGCCCGGCCCTGGCGGCGCTGCCTCCCGTTAGTGGCAGCTGCTCACCTTGAGCAGCAGCTTGTTGTTCTTGACCTGCTTGCCGTTCTGAGCTTTGAGGTTCATCACAGAGCTCTGCTTTGACTTGCAGAGGTTCTTCGAGTTGACCAGAAGGCTCTTCTTGCCGCCTTCCATGTTGAGGATGAACTTCTTCACCGGCACATCGGGCAAGGTGCTGAACACGGTCTTGATCCCGCCCCGCTTGGAGCTGATCACGCCATGCACCTGGACGTTGATCTGGCCACGGAGATCGGCCACCAGGTCCGGCAGCGTGTGGTTAGACGAGACCAGGTAGACCGGGCCCTTCAGCGGATTTCCGAGCAGCGGCGTCTTCGCTTCGGCATGGCCGTAGACCGAAGCCGCCGGACATGTCTGCGAGGCGAGCTGCACCCTCGTGCAGACCGTTTTGATGTGGCTCTGATCGAGGAACACCGAGTGCGGCAAGGTCAGCGCCGCCCGGCTCAGATTCGCATCGCCTTCGCGTGCTTCCAAGATCGCCCTGATCCTGGGGTTCTTGTTGCGCGTGGTCGGTCCGGTCAGGCGGGTGTGCAGCTTCGGCTTGAAGCCGAGCTTGCTGCAATCGGTCGCCTGATATGGAGCGTTGACGGCGTAGGAGCTGAATGCCGCCGGATTGGTCGGGTCCGACCCGCCCCCGTTCAAGGCGCCGGTCGTTGCCTGCGCGGCGCAGTTCGTCGGATTTCGCATGAACATGCTCTTGTCAAGATTGACGTTGACCGATCGCAGGTCCAGCTTCACCCCGCCGAACACATCTGGAATCGCGTCCGAGACCGCGTTGACCTGGGCGGTTTCCGGATTGACGTTGAGGGCGACCCTGACGACGACGGTGCCCAGGTCAAAGGGACCGGATACCGCCGGCGTGACGATCGCCATCGAGAGCGGAGCGCCTTCGTACGGACCGGCGAGATACGCCTTGCCGGCCAGCTTCACCGGGTCGCTTCCGGTGCCCGCTTCGGTTGAGGCCGTGCCGATCATGCTTTCGTCCTGGCATCTGGAGAGAGCCTGCTCGGCACCGCCGGTGCTTTCGGCGGCGGCGGCAAGAGCCGCGTTGGAGCAATAGGGAACGCCCGCCAGCTTGGCGGTCAGGCCCTTGGGCAGCGTCACGTTGATGCCCTTCAGCTCCTGCTGGCCGTCGGGACGGCCGATGTGAACCCGGAACGGACTGTACGCGCCGCCCTTGGCGCTATCCGACACTCCCGTGTAGGACGGAGCGAAGGCTCGCCCAGCCAATGTCGTCGGGCAGCTGCCGCCCCCGGGGACGCTCGACAATGTGAAGGACCCTGTCGGCGACTTGGTCGAATCTGGAGTCGACCACGGTTCCATCGTGCTGGTCGAGGTCGCGGTGGCACAGGTGGGCGGGCTGGTGAGAACGCTCTTGCTCCCGTCGAAGCGCAGTTTCACCGCGGTGAACGGCACCTGTGGGTTTTCGGAGAGCGTCGTCGTCAGCTGACCAGTCTGTGGATCGGCACTGGTGTGCCCGATCAGTCGAACGTGGATCCCGTACCGGTCCGATCCCGCTTCGACCAGAAGGCGGAACTCTTCGCCGGAGGTCGGATCGTTGCTGAGCTGCTGGCCCAGGTAGATGTCACCTTTCAGCGCACCCGCGGGAAAGGGAGGAGTTTCGATTTCCGCCGTCCCGATTTTCGAGGCCGAGGGACATGAGTTGGCCGGGTTTCGGGTTCCCTTCCCGAACTGTTCGTCGGTGCAGGCCTGCAACCCGTTGGAAGCCGCGGGATTGAGGCCCATCCCCGCCGGCAGCGTGATTTTGGCGTTCCTCAGATGCGACTCCGAAATTTCTTCGCCGCCTTTGATGTACGGGAGTTCGGTGTTCACCGTGGCCGGCGCCGGAGAGTCGACCAGGTTGGTGCCGGCATCGGTTTTGAGCGACGGATCGAACGGCACGAGATCGCAGCCGGTCGGGCTCACGCCTCCGGCTTCGAACCTGCCCGAGTTCGGGAGTGTCGGGTCTGTGGTGGCCGGGTCTTCATGCTCATAAGAGTCGGCTCCCACCAGCGTCGAGTAATGATCGGCGCTGAAGCAGGTGGTCGGATTGGTGATGAAGGTTTCGTCGGTCCCCGCACGACCCAGGTTGACAAGACGGCTGATCAGCGTCCGCGTCACGGCGCTTGCGGGAATGTTCCTGATCGAAAACGACTCGTGATAGTCGCCGTCCCAGGCCACTTCCGTTTCGAGGAAGATTTTCTCGGCGCCACCGACGACGAAGCCGAAGAGGGCGGGTTCGCCGAATTTCGGTTCGAGGTCGTAGTTGTTGACTTTGGTCCCTTTCGCCACTTCAGGCGGCAGAATCACGCCATTAAAGGGAGGGGGCACAACTGAAACGGTTACTTCCTCTTCCCCAACCTTCGATTCAAGCGAGCAGGCCGGCGCCGGGGTCGTGAAAAGTTCGAGGGCACACCGTTTCGCCGATTCGGGGTTGACGGTGAGGCCGACCGGAAGTTCAACCCGAATGTCTTTCAGGGTCGCGGAGGGGATCGTTTTGCCTTCTCCGTTTTTCGGCGGGTGCTTGATGTATTCCTGAGTGATGCCGACCACCGGGTGGCCCCCGGCCTGGGTGAAGTAGTTCGGTTCGCTGGGCGAACATTCAGGCGTGTTGGTCGTACAGTTGACCGCCTGCCAGCCGTCTTCGGCGTTGGGCGGTTCATGCTGTTCTTCCAGGGTTTCCCCGGTAATGCTCGCCTGAGCTACGGCGGGCGTCACGAATACGGCACCCAGAGCCATCACCGTGAATGCGATCAACAAGCGCCTAACCATATTTTCTCCTCAATAACGCATTGACGTGTCAACACCGCCGCCCCTGCGTGGCGCTTGTACCTCTCCCACGGCCATAGTAGCCGGTGCCGTACGTGGGAATCAAGTGCGGCTTGCCACTTAGGCTTGGCCGCGATGTCTAAAAGGCCCGCAAAGCCGCCTGGGCCGCGTTGTAGCCGCACATCCCATGGGCCCCCGCGCCCGGGGGTGTTGCCGCCGAGCAGATGTAGAGGCCGGGGGCTCCGGCGCTGTAGGGATCGAGCGCCAGCCGCGGCCGGACCATCGTCTGCAGCGGCGTGTTGGCGCCGCCGATGATGTCGCCGCCGACGTAGTTGGCGTTGTATTCGGCCATCTCGGTCGCCGAGCGGACGAAGCGGCCGACGATCCGCTCGCGAAGCCCGGGGGCGAAGCGCTCGATCTGATCCAGCAGCGCCTCGGTGACGTCACCGTCAAAGCCGCTGGGCACGTGGGCATAGGCCCAGATCGGGTGAACGTCGCCCTGGGAGCGGCTCGGGTCCGCCAGGTACTGCTGGCCGACAAGGACAAACGGCCGCGCCGGCATC
>DATCBF010000197.1:0-3975 GCA_036512025.1 Solirubrobacterales bacterium | reverse complement strand
CCGCCTCGAAATCGATCATGCCGTCGCCACCGCTCCGCCACGACGGGGATCGCCGCCTCCGTCGAGGCCGCCACTCACCCGGTCGCGGGCGACAGCCTGGACGCCGCCGAAGAAAAGGTTGATCTGTGGCCTGCGAGCGACTGCGATGCCGCGGGACTCTAGGCGCCGCAGCGCCTCCTCGTCGATGCCCGGCTCCGCCTGGACGATCCCCTGCTCGAAATGCAGACGTGGCGCTCGTACGGCATCGGCCGCCGGCATCCCCTCCTCGACCGCGCGGATGACCGTCTGCAGGATCGCCGAGCGGATGCGGTTGGAGCCGGCGCTCCCCAGCCCCAGCTCGATCTCGCCGTCGCGCAGGACCACGGTCGGGGCCATCATCGAGGTGACGCGACGACCGGGCGCGATGCGGTGGAAGCCATGCGGGTTGAGGTCCTCCTCGCCCAGCATGTTGTTGAGGATCACGCCGGTGCCCGGCACCAGCACCCCGGAGCCCGAGCCGTTGGAGCAGGTGACGCTGGCGCAGACGCCGTCGGCGTCGATCACGGAAATGTGCGTGGTCGAGCCGAGCAGGTCCCCGGGGCCCGCTCCGCCGCCGCCCAGGATCGGTCCGCCCCGCAGCGCCTCGGCGGCCAGGTCGAGTCCGGCGGGCTCGAGGAAGCTGCTCGCCAGCTCCTCGCCGTAGAGAGCCTCGGCGAACTCCTCGCCGCGGCTGCGATTGGCGGCGTCCATCGCCGCGACCAACTGCTCGACCCCGCTGCGCTCGCCGAGCCGCTCCAGCAATCCGAGGCAGAAGGCGATCAGGATCCCACCGGAAGAGGGCGGTGGGTTGGTCAGCACCTCGACGCCGCGAAACGGCGCCCGAATCGGCTTACGCTCGATCGCCTCATACCCGGCGAGGTCGGCCGGCCCCAGCGTCCCGCCACCCTCGAGCACGAACTCGCTCAGCGCCGCCGCGACCTCCCCTCGACAGAAGGGCTCGGCGCCTTCCGCTCCGAAGCGCTCGAGAGCCCCAACCAACTCCGGAAAGCGGAACGTCTCCCCGGCCCGCAGCGTCCGCCCCCGCGGCGCGTACAGCTCACGGGTGCCGGGAAGCCGGTCGTGGATCGGAGCGAGGATGTCGAGGATGTAGGCCTGCTCGGCGTTGACCGGGGCCCCGTCGCCGGCGAGGCGGATCGCCGGGCGCGCCAACTCCGACCGCGGCATCGAGCCGAATCGCTCCAGGGCCCGCTCCAGGCCGACCGCCGTTCCCGGCGCCCCGCAGGAGGCCGGCCCGACGTAGAACGTCTGCGTCGTGTCGGCATCGAAGCGAACCGGGACCGGGACGAGCTCTGCCTGCCGCTCGATCCCGTCCTTCCCCGGCGCGGCGACGAAGAAGTCGATCAGCACCGTCTCGCCGGCACGGTCGTGAACCATCAGGAAGCCGCCGGCGCCGAAGCCGGTCAGCGGGCTCTCCACCGCAAAGGAGGCCAGCACCGCGCAGACCGCGGCGTCGACCGCGTTACCGCCCTCGCGCAGGACCTGAGCGCCCGCCTCGGCGGTAAGTGGGTGGCCTGCGGCGACAACCCCTCTCATCGCAGGAGGGCGGAGCTAGCCGGGGAGGAACTCTGGAACGTCGATGCCGAGCCCACCCGAGCGCTCGGGACCGCGCTCGCGGCCGGCATCCTTGGTGCGGCGGATGGTCGGCTCGGCCTGGCGCCGGGGCGCCGGGCGCCCATCGAAGCGGGTGGCGACGACCGTCACCCAGATCTGGTCGGAGAGCTCCTCGTCGACGTTGGCGCCGAAAATGATGTTGGCATCGGGATGGGCGGCCTCGCCGACCACCTTGGCGGCCTCGCTGACCTCGACCAGGGAAAGGTCGGAGCCACCGGTGATCGAGAGCAGGATCGAGCGAGCGCCCTCCATCGAGGTCTCGAGCAGCGGCGAGGAAATCGCTTTTTCAGCGGCCAGCACAGCTCGGCCTTCACCGTGCGACATGCCGATCCCGAGCAGCGCCCGTCCCGCCTCGGACATGATCGTCCGCACGTCGGCGAAGTCGAGGTTGATGATGGCGGGGAGGGTGACCAGATCGGAGATGCCCTGCACGCCCTGGCGCAGGACGTCGTCGGCGACCTGGAAGGCCTCCACCATCGATGTCTGCTGGTCGAGCACCTCGAGCAGGCGGTCGTTGGGGACGACGATCAGCGTGTCGACCTCGGCCGCAAGCTCCTCGATTCCCTTGTCCGCCTGGTTGCCACGGCGGCTTCCCTCGAAGCTGAACGGCTTGGTGACGATGCCGACGGTGAGGGCGCCGACCTCGCGGGCGAGCCGGGCGACCACGGGGGCGGCGCCGCTGCCGGTGCCGCCGCCGGCGCCGGCGGCGACGAAGACCATGTCGGAGCCCTTGAGCAGGCGCTTGATCTTGTCCTGCTCCTCGAAGGCGGAACGATGGCCGACCTCGGGGTCGGCCCCGGCGCCAAGGCCGCGGGTCTGCTCGTCGCCGATGTGAACGGTGACGTCGGCGACGCAGAGCTGCAACGACTGCAGATCGGTGTTGACCGCCATGAACTCGACCCCGGGAATGCGGGCATCGACCATGCGGTTGACGGCGTTGACGCCGGCGCCGCCGACTCCGACGACGCGGATCACGGGCGTATGCGGCTCGCCGCTGCCGGGAGGCTCGTAGGCGGGCTCCTCGCGACCGTAGCGGGGGTTGCTGACCATCGGTTCGGGCTGACGCGGCTTCGGCTCCTCGGAGAAGACTCGCTTGAGGCGCTCGGGAGGCGACTCGGCAGAGGAGGCCGGGGGCTCGACGGCAGGCTCAACCGGGTCCGCGGGGGCTGAAGGCGCGGCCTCAGGCTCGGGCGCCTGGCCTACCGGAGCTTCGGAGGCTTTTTTGGCCTCGGCGGGATCCTCGCGACCGTAGCGGGGCTCCTCAGGCTCGGGTGAATCGATCGCGGCCTCCTCGTCGGAAGTCGAGCGGAAGAGATCGGCGAGGGGACCCTCGCGCATGCTCGCCCGCTTACGTCGACTCATGGGCCAAGACCTCCTTCGCCAGCTCCCGATAGTAGTTCGCGGCGCTGCTGCCCGAATCGTACTTGAGCACGCTGGCGCCTCTGACCGGAGCCTCGGCGAATTTGATCGCCTTGCGGATGCGCGACTTGAAGACAAGGTCGCCGAAGTTCTCTTCGAGGATCTCAACCGCCTCCTTGGCGTGAACGGTCCGCGCGTCGAGCATCGTCGGCAGAATGCCCTCGATGACGACGTCCGGGTTGAGGTTCTCCTGAATCATCTTCAGCGTGTTCTGAAGCTGGACCAGCCCGCGCATCGACAGATACTCGCACTGGACGGGGACGATCACCTTGTTTGCCGCGGTCAAGGCGTTGATCGTCAGCAAGCCGAGGCTGGGCGGGGTGTCGATACAGACGAAGTCGTAGTCGCCGGCGACCTCTTTCAGGGCCTTCTCCAGCGAGCGCTCGCGGCCGATCTTGGTGCTCATCGCGATCTCGGCCCCGGCCAGGTCGATCGAGGCGACGGCGATATCGATCTCGCGCTTGACGATGATCTCGGAGATCGGCATGTCGTTGACGAGCACGTCATAGAGGCTCTTCTCGACCTTGTCGGGGTCGATCCCCTGGCTCATGGTCAGGTTGCCCTGCGGGTCGAGGTCGATGCAGAGAACTCGGTAACCGGACTCGGCAAAGGCGACGGCAAGGTTCAAAGTCGTGGTGGTCTTGGCGACCCCGCCCTTCTGGTTGGCAAAGGCGATCACGTCGGGGTGCTTGACGGGAACCTCCGTCTCCTGCTCGACCACAGGCGCCTCATGGCGCGAGGGAGCAATCAGATCCCGAGGCATCATCCGGATCGACTCCTCAACCTCCGCCTCGACAGCAGGCCTCTCAGCCACAGCCGCCCGAGCAACCGGCGCGGCCTCAGCAACCGGCTCGGCCACGGATACCTCAGCTTCGGCTGCTGGAGCCGCCGGTCCCGAGTCCTTAG
>DATCBF010000196.1:0-8721 GCA_036512025.1 Solirubrobacterales bacterium | reverse complement strand
TCGTCGGCGACGTCAGGCCCTCGCCGGATTTCAGCCATTACTTCTTTTCCTCGGGCAACGTCGCCATGGCGCCGGGCGGCCTCACCGGCGCCGGCGGCTCGGCTTACGACAACGATGTCGCTAAAGGCACCGTGGCGATCGTCTCCAAGCTGCCGGGCGGGGGCGACATTCCGCACGAGCCGACCAACAACTCAAGCGATTTCCTCAAACTGCCCGCGGCTTCCACCGACGGCTCCCACATTTTGATCGCCGCCCAGGCGACGGGGCCGTGCGGCGCGGCCGTCTGTCCGGGCCAGAATTTCCCTGACGTCTGCGGACATGGCACAACAGAATGGACAGACTGCCCAGGGCTCCTGCCTAGCCACCTTTACATGCGCGTCAACGATGCCGTGACCTATGACGTCTCTAAGGGCTATGACGTCAGATACGAGGGCATGAGCGCCGACGGATCTAAGGTCTACTTCACGTCCGCCGCCCAGGTCACCGGCGATGACCATGACCACAGCATTGACCTCTTTGTGTGGAGTGAGGAAACCGATTCGGTGACCCGCGTCTCAGTCGGCTCAGGAGGAGTCGGCGACACAGATGCCTGTACTGCGTCCTGGATCGCCAAATGCGGTGTGCAGGTCGTCTCCGGGGACAGCGGCCATCCATCCTCGGGAACCTTCAGCAACATCACGGACAATTCCATCGCCGCTGCCAGCGGCGACATCTACTTCTACTCGCCCGAGCAGTTCGATGGCTCAAACGGCATCCCCGGCCACCGCAATCTCTACGTCTACCGTGGCGGTCAGATCCACTACGTCGCGGCGCTCGACGCAAGCAGGCCGATTACGCGGATCCAGGTCTCCCCCGACGGCGCCCACGCCGCCTTCGTCACGCCCTCGCGCCTCACTGCCTACGACAACGCCGGCTTCGACGAGATGTACTCTTTCGACCCTGCTGAAGGCGCAATCATCTGTGTCTCCTGTCTGCCAAACGGCGAACCGCCGACCGCCGACGTCAAGGCCAGCAAGAACGGCATTTTCATGTCGGATGACGGCCGCACCTTCTTCGCGACGGAGGACGCCCTCGTCGCCCAGGACACCGACAGCTCCAGCGATGTATACGAGTACGTCTCGGGCAGGGCGCAGCTGATCACTTCTGGCACCGGGATCTCCGCGAGGAACGAAGCGACGGGAGAAGAGTTCGACCCTCAGAGCCTGATCGGGGTCAGCGCCGACGGCGTCGATGTCTATTTCGTGACCAAAGACACGCTTGTATCGCAGGATCACAACGGAGCCTTCGTCAAGCTCTACGACGCCCGTATCTCGGGAGGTTTCGCCGCCGCGCCGGCGCCAGCGCCATGCGCGGCGGCCGACGAGTGCCACGGCCCCGGCAGCACTCTCCCGCCGCCCTCGTCGGCGGCGAGTGTCGCCAATCTGGGTAGCGGCGGCAACGTCGCGCACTCGGGTGGCAAGAAGCACCGGCACAAGAAACATGGGTCCAAACGCCACCGCAAACATCACTCGACCCACAGGCGCGGTTGATGTTCGCCCCAGCCCACTCCGAACCCACTTGGCCGCGGATGCGGCGTTGCGCAGTTGGCGTCGCGGCCTGTGCGGCGGCACTGACAATTCTCAGTGCCGCCCTGTGCAATGGAGCCGCTGCCAAAGCTCCGATCCTCTCTTTTGCGGCGACGCCGTCGTCGACGCAGGCGGGGGGTCACCCAAATCTGGTCACCGCCTTCGAATTGGGAAACATATTCACCGGCACCCCGCCCTCATGCATCTGCGACGGAGCAAAAGTCATCAAGGTGAATACGCCTCCTGGCTTTATCGGAATCCCCGGTGAAATCCCGCAGTGCACGGCAGCCGAGTTCGCGACCCACCTCTGCCCGGTCGACAGCCAGGTCGGGATCGTCGACGTGCGCATCGACGGGTTTGGTGTGACCGGGTTGCATGCGTTCCAGCCTCTCTACAACATGGTCCCGGGGCCTGGGCAGCTGGCGTTACTCTCCTTTCCCGCGCCCCTGGACCAGAACGTTCCCATCTACACGGTTGTGACGCTTCGTACCGAGAGCGACTACGGGCTGGAGTTCGAAACATTCGGCGTTCCGGCAATTCCCGCGACCGGTCATTTCGCATTGATCACCTGGGGCGTTCCGGCGAGTCCTGTCCACGACGCCCTTCGCTTCCCCCTTATAGGCGGCAATACGAGTTTCGGAAAGTCGAACCCATGCAATGAGGGGGAAGAAATATTGCCCGAACTCATCAATGACCAGTACCCGGAAGGCTGTCCAGCGGCTTGGGGCCCAGTGGAATCGAGTAGCCCGGAAGTACCCTTCCTCTCCAGCCCGACGACATGCGCGGGTCCGTTGAACTCGACAATCGAAACGCTTGCCTACGATCTTGAATCCGATCACGGCGAAGCTCCATACCCCGCCGCTACCGGCTGTGGCCTACTCAGTTTCAATCCCAGTCTCAGCGCTAAGCCGACCACCACCGAGGCGGATTCGGCTTCTGGTCTCGACATTGACCTCGAGGTTCCGCAGTTCCTGAACCCCACCACTCCGTCGCCGTCGGAGATTCGCGGAACCACGGTGACATTGCCACCCGGATTTACGATCAATCCGAACGCTGCAGACGGCAAGACGGCGTGCTCGGATGTTGCGGCGAAGTTTGGAACCAGGGACCAGGCCAACTGCCCCGAGTTCGCAAAGATCGGCACACTTGCCGTCCGCAGCTCTTCATTGCCGGGCGTCTTGCCGGGGTATGTCTACCTTGGCCAGCCCCTGCCGGGGAACCGCTATCGCGTCTTCTTGGTTGCCGATGGCTTCTCCGTCCACATAAAGCTGGCGGGCACCGCAACGCTGGACCCGGAGACCGGGCAGGTGACTGTCTCCTTCCAGAACCTGCCACAGGCGCCGTTCCAGGAGTTCGACATCCACCTCTTCGGCTCCGAGCGCGGCCTCTTCGCCACCCCCACGCATTGCGGAACCTACCCCGTTAAATCCACCTTCACCCCCTGGGACAACGAGCTGGCGGCTCAGAGCTCGACCCAGTTCTTCACGATCGATTCGGGCCCGGGTGGGACGCCGTGCCCTGGGTCTACACGGCCGTTCCGGCCGGCCTTCTCCGCCGGGGTTGCTGACAGTACGGCCGGGGCCCACAGCCCCTTTTCGCTCGAACTGACCCGAGACGATGGCGACCAGAGCCTGACCGGCCTCTCGGTCACAACCCCGCCGGGATGGACCGCCACACTGAAGGGCATTCCCTATTGCCCAGAGTCGGCGATCGGACAGCTCGCCAACTCGAGCTACTCGGGCCTTGCCGAGCAGGCCTCGCCCTCATGTCCTGCCGCCAGTCAGATCGGCACCGCCACGGCTGGGGCAGGAGCGGGCACCCATCCGCTGTATGTGCCTGGCAAGGTCTACTTGGCCGGGCCCTATAAAGGGGCGCCCTTGAGCCTGGTCGCGGTGATCCCCGCTGTCTCCGGTCCCTACGACCTTGGCGACGTCGCGGTCCGCGCCGCGATCGAGGTCGACCCGACGACAGCCCAGGTCACCACGGTTTCGGATCCCTTGCCGCGGATCGTCGAAGGGATCCCACTCAGAACACGTCACATCCAGGTCAATCTCGATCGTCGAGGCTTCGCCCTGAACCCGACAAACTGTGACCCCTTCTCGATCGACGCCACCGCTTCGGGCGACGAAGGAGCTGTTGCCGACCTTTCGTCCCACTTCCAGGTTGCCGACTGTGCTGACCTGGGCTTCTCACCCAAACTCAGCCTGCGACTCCAGGGCGCCAAGCGCACGGCCCATCCGGCTCTGACCACGCACCTGGTCTACCCCAAGGGTGGCTCCTACGCCAATGTCAAGACCGCTCAGGTAACTCTGCCGCATTCCGAGTTCCTCGACAACGCCCATATCCAGGCACCCTGCACCGGTCGCCAGTTCGCCGCGAACGCCTGCCCACCGGGCTCGAAGGTCGGATTCGCCAAGGCCGAAACTCCCCTGCTCGACAAGCCACTGGAAGGGCCTGTCTACCTTCGCACCTCCTCCCACAAACTGCCCGACCTCGTAGCCGACCTGAGCGGGCAGTTCCACGTCGTCCTAGTCGGTCGTGTCGATGCCATCAATGAACGTCTCCGGACCACCTTCGAAACCGTCCCCGACGTCCCCGTCTCCGGCTTTACCCTGAGCCTCTTCGGGGGCAAGAGGGGCCTCTTGGTCAACAGCGAAAACCTCTGCGTTTCGCCGAAGAAGGTGCTGGTCAGGTTCGGCGGCCAGAACGGCAAGTCGACGACCGAAAGCATTTCGGTGAAGACCTCCTGTGGCAAGGCCGCGCGTCACCGGTCCGTCAATCACGCCCAGAGGCTGGCTGGCTGATGCGCCGTTTCGGCAAGATGGCGAGCGGGGCGTCTGTGGCTATATGCACAGTTCTCATGTTCATCGCCTGCGCTTCGCCTGCCCAGGCGGCCCTTACTTTCGACAGCAGCTTCGGAAGTAGCGGCAGCGGTCCGGGACAGTTCTCTTCGCCTCAGGGTATCGCCGTCAACGATACGACCGGCAATGTCTACGTCGTTGACCGCGCCCTCTTCCGTGTGCAGGAGTTCAGCTCCACAGGCACCTTCATCCGGATGTGGGGAAAGGGTGTCGATCAGTCCACCGGCGCCGACATATGCACAGCCGTATCCGGCGATGTCTGCGGTCCCGGGAGCCTTGGGGAAGCCGGCGGTGAGTTCAGCCCTCCCAGAGGTATCGCGGTCGACAATTCACCTGGTCTCGCCGCCGGGTCGGTCTATGTGCAGGAGGACCATCGTGTCCAGAGGTTCAGCGAAGACGGTCAGTTCGTGTCGATGTGGGGAAAGGATGTCGACTTCGACACCGGCGCCGACATCTGCACAGCAGCCTCCGGTGATACCTGTAAAGCCGCCGGTACAACTAGTGAAAACACGCCCGGAGAGTTTTCGAGCGGAACGCTTATCGAAGAAAACGGAACCGGCATTTCCGTCGACGGGGCGGGCTATGTCTATGTGGCCGACATGCTGGCTCAGCCTGCGCGTGTGCAGAAATTCGACCCCTCCGGGGTCTTTGTAGGGCAGATTGCCGGGCCGTTCGGAGGCTTTGCGTTTCGCGGCATCTCAGGCCTCACCGGTCTCGCCACCGATGCGACAGGCGACGCTTACGTCGCCGATCCGCTACAGAGGTCGGTAAAAAAATTCAATGCCTCGGATTTCACCCCGTCCGGTAGCGCCGCAAGCTACAGCCTGATACTCGGAGTAGGAGGCACTGATACCAACGGCCCTAAAACCGTTGCGATCGACCCGTCCAATCAGTACCTCTTTACCCTCAACAACGAGCTACACACGGTCCCGAACTCTCCCTGCGTCACGCCTCCCGGCAAGGTTCAGATGGTCGAGTACCACCCCGGGGGGCAGGTGGTTGATTGCACCGTCACAGACGCGGGGTCTGCGATTACTGTCTCTTCCACCCATAAACTCTACTTAGCGGATGGAAGTGGAGTTCGCATCTTCGACACTCCCATTGCCACTCCCCCTGTCATCGGCGTTCAGAATGCCGCCGCGATCACCGCCAACAGCGCCAGGATCGATACGCAGATAGACGCCAATCTGGGGGAGACCACCTATCGCGTCGAGTACGGGACGAGCCCCTGCTCGGTCAATCCCTGCGCATCGACGGATGAGTCAAGCAGTATCGGCGCCGCAATAGCGCCGAAGGCGGTCAGCGGTCAGCTCAGTGGCCTTTCTCCCGACACTGCCTATTACTACCGGGTTATTGCCACGAACAGTGCCGGCTCGGCAGCCGGACCGGATCGTACCTTCAGCACGTACCCCAATGCGGGCCTCGATCCCGACTGCCCAAACAACCTCGCCCGTCAGCAGACTGGCTCGGCTCTGTTACTCGACTGCCGCGGCTATGAGCTGGTCTCGGCGGAAGACACAGGTGGCTACAACGTCGAGTCCAACCTGATCGCCGGGCAGACACCCTTCGGAGGTTATCCGCAGGCCAAAGACGGAGCTCTCTATGCGATCCACGACGGCGGTGTCCCGAACGCCGGCAATCCGACCAACCGCGGCCTCGACCCCTACCTCGCCACCCGCGACGCGGCAGATGAACGCTGGAATACGCGGTATGTCGGCATCCCGGCCGACGACCCGTTCGCGGCTTCTCCGTTCGCCTCGCCGCTGCTTGCCGCCGATGCCTCGCTCGACACCTTCGCCTTCGGTGGCTCCGACCTCTGCGCTCCCTGCTTCGCCGATGGCACGACCGGGATCCCGACCCGCCTTGCGGATGGCAGTCTCGTACAGGGAATGGCCGGATCTCTTGAACCCGGCCCCACGGCCACGCCCGTCGGCCTAATCGAGAAGCCGCTCTCCAGCGATGGCAGTCATCTGGTTTTCGGTTCGCTGCTGCGCTTTGAGGCCGACGGCAAAAACAACAGTGGCGACGTCTCGATCTATGACCGGAACCTGCATACCGGTTTTACTCAGGTCGTCTCCAAGAACCCCGCAGGTAACAACCTGACCTGCCTGCAGGGCGCCGGCGCCTGCCATCCTCCCGCCGACAACGCTGGCATTGCCGAGCTCGATATCTCGAATGACGGCTCGCGAATCGTGATCGGCCAGCTCGTCTCCACCGATGCGGCAGGTAACCACTACTACCACCTTTACATGCACATCGGCGAAACTCCGGGCACGATCGATCTCACTCCGGGGGCAACCAAAGGAGTGCTCTACGACGGCATGACCGCCACCGGCTCGATGGTCTACTTCACGGCCGCCGATCCACTGGCGACGGCGGAAGATCAAGACAGCGACGCAAGCGCCGATATCTTCCGAGCCGACGTCGACGCCGAAGCGATGAGCGCGACCCTGGCACGGGTCTCGACGGGAACTGGCACCGGTAACACCAACCTCTGCAATCCGGTCGACAACTCCGCGCACGTCCATTGGAACACGGTCGGAGGCGGCGCCAACTGCGATGCCGTCGCGATCGGCGGCGATGGTGGTGTGGCCAGCGCCAGCGGCAGCATCTACTTCCTCTCACCCGAGTTGCTCGATGGCTCGAACGGTGTTCAGAACGCCCCAAATCTCTACCTTTCACGGCCCGGCTCGGCGCCGACATACGTCACGACCCTCGAGTCTGCGCTCAGTGGGCCACAGCCGCCGACGCGGACCTATCGCTTCCAGGGAAACCTCGGCTCCTTCACGAAATCGGCGGGCGTAGCCGTCGACCATGCCAGCGGCAGCGTCTATGCCCTTGACATTGGCGCCAAGACCGTCAGCAAGTTCGATGCCTCCGGCAATCCCGTCAACTTCACCGCGGGTTCGGGGGTCGGCACCAACCACCTCAACGGTGCCGATGCGCCCTGCAGCGCCTTCTCCCCGCTCTCCACAATCGGCCTACCGGATCAGCTCGCCGTCGATCAGTCTTCCGGCAACTTCTACGTGCCCGACTACAACCACGGCAAGGTTGACGTTTTCAGCTCGACGGGGGACTGCCTGAGCCAGATCAGCGTTGTGACTCCGAGCGCGGTCGCGGTCAATCCGGTGACGCACGATGTCTACGTCACCAGTTTCAGCGGCAATGCCGTCAACGTTTTTACCCCCGCCGGGGCAGCGGTCACGAGCTTCTCGACGAACGCCAAACCGATCGGAGTCGCGGTCGATTCCTCGGGGACGTCGTATGTCGTCGACGGGACCCAGACGACTTCCTACAATTCCTCTGGAAGCCCAGTGGGGGTCCTCGATCCCGAACCGTCTTTCGGCGTCGCCGTCGACCCGGCTAACGACGACGTCTTCGTTAACCAGGGCGATCGTATCCTCCAGTTCGACTCGTCTGGCGCGCCGGTCGGCGGCGGCGACGGGAACGGTGGCCCGATCGGGGTTGGAGATCTCTCTGGTTCGGCCTCGCTCGCGGTCGACTCGGGCAAGATCTATGCCTCCAATCAGTCCGGGACTCGGGTGGCGGCGTTCGGCTTCTTGCTGAAGCCGAACACTTTTGTCGACAGTCCCCTGGTTGTCGACAGCGTCAGCACCGCGGAGACCCGCCACTCCGAGGAGTTCCAAACCACCTCCAGCGGCAACGACGCGGCCTTCGTCTCAAGTGCGCCGCTGAGCGGCTTTGACAGTGCCGGGCACCTTGAGGTCTTTCACTACAGCGCATCCTCGACCGGCGGACTGGAGTGCGCCTCCTGCAATCCGACCGGCGCCCAGCCCACGACTGACGCAAGCCTCACCGCGGACGGCTCGAGCATCACGGCCGACGGGCGTGTCTTCTTCACCACCGGCGAGCCCCTCGTGCTGCGTGACACCGACTCCAAGAGCGATGCCTATGAGTGGAAGAGTGGCAAGGTCGAGCTGATCTCAACCGGTACCTCGAACTTCCCCTCCGGTCTTCTATCGGTGAGCGCTGACGGTACCGATGCCTTTTTCTTTACCCGCGACACCTTGGTGCAGGTCGACAAAAATCCGCAGTTGGTGAAGATCTATGACGCCCGTGAGGACGGTGGGTTCTTCGTCATTCCGCCTCCGCCGTCCTGCGCGGCCTCGGATGAGTGCCATGGCTCGGGAAGTGCAGCACCTACCCCGCCGAGCATCAACACTGTAAGCGGGGCAGGCGGCAACTTCACACCGGAACGAAAGCCTACTTGCAGGAAGGGAATGATCCGGAGGCACGGTGGATGCGTAGCCACTCGTCACCACAAAAAAAACCAC
>DATCBF010000195.1:0-3510 GCA_036512025.1 Solirubrobacterales bacterium | reverse complement strand
CGGCCACGCCAGGCCGCTGCTACCCCCGCGGCCCTGCGCGAGTCGCCGACGCCCTGGACCGACCCCGTGGATTGTGATGAGGTGGCCGTTTGCCACTTCTGCGGCGACCTCGGACCCCCTGGTCGCGAGCCGAAGCCGAGGCCTCAGACCGGTCTGTCCGCTCCCATCTCGCCGTACAGCCGAATGTACTCAGCGGCCACCGTGTCGATCCCACAGAACGTCCGCAGCACTCTGAAGTTCTCTTCGGTCCACCTCCTTTCGACGTCGTGGTCCTTCAGGACAGCGATGGCGGCATTTACTGCTTCCTCGAGGATGTCCGGGCGAAGCTTGTGGAGCCCGCCGAACTCTTCCAATCTCCCGAGCTGCTCAGTGTCACCCAGCGAGATGTAGTGGGGAACGTGGTCCCGTACGAACCGTTTGAAGACCGGGTATTCGAGGACGGCCAGCGGGCGCTTCGCCCAGACTGCCTCGATGGCCTGGTTGCCGAAGCCTTCGTGCTCGGGCGGGTAGCAGACCAGGTCCACGGCCTGATACGTGCTGTAGAAGGGATAGTGGTCCGGGTCGCCATATTGGAACCTTCGGTCGGGGACGACGATGTTTCCCCCGTAGGCCAGCGTTATCCTCGTGTGGCGCGCATAGGCTTGAAGCCTTTCGAAGTAGTCCCTGTTCTCGTCGAGGTCCTCCCCCTGAGGCAGCAGGAGGACGATCCTGCTGTCCGCGGTGAACTTCCGCCGCTTCAGTCCTAGCCCCTCGGCAGCATCCTCCAGCGCTGCGCGCTTGCGCTCGAGCCCGGCGACGAACTGGATGGCCAGCTCGATCGACTTGTTGATCGCCACTCTGGCCGGCATCGCCACCACGAGGTCGTCGGGGCTGACCGGGCTGCTATCGCCAACCAGGACCTCCAGCCTGCTGCGAAAGGCCGACTCGTCGATGATCGCCACGTCACGGTCGAAATCGAATCCATCGGGGATGACCGTGCCCTCGATGCCCCTCTTTGCGCGCAGCGCCTCGGCGGCGATAGGGTTGATGAGGACGTGGCGGGCATTGGGCAGCGATGGACACATGATCCGATCCATTAAGTGGGTGACTTCCGGGTAGGGTGTCTGGAAGTTCCTGGCGTTCGGACCTTCCCAATAAAAGTCATGGTGCTGCATGAGGAATCCGATGTCAGGCCGGTCGGTGGCGAGGCGGTAGAACGCGAGTGTGGCCGGAAGGTTGTACGGAAGCGACATCAGGTTGCGGATGTGCAGAAGCGAGATCTGGTGAGCGTTCACGTACTGCTCGACCTGTCGCCGAATTGGCTCGGCGCGGGCTGTGATCTCCTCCACGAGAACATCCCCTGCCGACTCGGGCGACGAGTGGGAACGCTCAGCGGCTGGCGGAAAGATCCGCTTGCGCAGCGCGACCGCATCGGGCGACTGGTAGGAGAGCTGCGACAGCCTCAGCCCCTCGGTTCCCGAAGGCACATCGGAGGAACAGGGGTGGACACGCCAGTCCCTCTTGCTAAGCGCTTTGGTGAGTTCCTGCGATTGGAGCGAGACGCCATCGGTACCGAACAGCTTGAAGTGGACCTCCATCGTCGGTCTCGGCATGGCTCCAGCTCTCGTCGCCGGTTCGATCACTTCAAGCGGAAGGATCGCTCAGACCGCCTGCTGTCGTCCAGCCGACCTTCGGGTAAACCCGCTCTTCGGATTTCAGCGGGGTCTGGTGGCCTGACCACCTTCGTACTCGCGATAGCTGCCTACGCTCGGGGGCCGTAGGGCGGGATGCGTGGCGAGCCTCGTCCATCGCTAATACCCCCCCAGAGCGCACCCGCGTGCGAGGATATCAGCGACCGAAGCGAGCGCGAATCGCTTCGACCACCTCCAACGGTCGAGTAATCGTGGGCACATGACCGGCGCCTTCTATCAATAAGAACTGGGCATCGGGAATCTCATGCGCGACCTGCCTGCCCAACTCCGGCGGGACGATGACGTCAGCCGAGCCGTGCATCACCAAGGTAGGCACACTAATGCGGCTCAGGTCAACGGGGGGCAACGGATCGGTCGTTGCCGTCGCGGTCATTCGGAACGCAGCCTCACCCCCAGCTCTCATCAGAATCTCCCTCCCCCACCGACGCAGGTGTTCGCTCTCCGGCTCGGGTATGCACCGGTCCACGAAAGCGGCGACAACGGTGTCGTAGTCCGGCCGCTCCTTACTCGCTTCGGGCTGCGGCGCCTCACCGGCTTGCTTGGCTTTGGTGGACGGCGGCACGCCGTCGACGATTACCAGCCCTTCGAATCTCTCAGGATGGCGGAGCAGTGCCGAGATGACTATCGGGGCGCCCAATGACTCAGCAGCAACAATGCAGCGCTCGATACGCAGCGCATCCATGACGCCGACGACGTCGTCAACGCATCCCTGCAGGGTGATTTGCTCGATCGGAACCACGGAGAGACCTGCACCTCGGTGGTCGTAGGAGACACAACGCCACTGGTCGCTGAGCAGCTCCATGGGTTGCTGCCAGAGCTCCCAGCTGGCGACCCAGCCGCCATGCGCGAGCAGGGTCCTGGAGCCGCTCCCAAATGAAACAGTGTTCAGGAGAAGGCCGTTGACCTCGACGAACATTTCAGCCGTAGGTTAGTGGTTGCGCGCAGGTTTCGTAGCCGACGGAACCGGACAGCGCAGGTGACCAGCGAAGCACATCGACCCACGAGAGCGAGCGCCAACGATCCCCCTCAGGCGAACCCGGGCGGGTTGGTGCAGCTGGTGTTTCTCGTGGTGTGGCGCAAGGAATCTGAGGGCGACTGGCGAATCGCCCGGGAATTCCTGAGTGCCGAAGCGTCGACGGATCAGAGCTGACGACTTGTGCGCTCCGGAGCTATTCTTCGATCCCATGGACCTCGCCTCCAGCCCGGGTATCACATCGCCCTCGCGGGCAGTTTGGGATCTCGTCATGCGCGCCTCGAAGGCGTGGTCCAGCCAAGACCCGGACGAGGTCGCGAGTTGCTACGAGCGGCCGCGTCGCTGACGATCAACCGCGGCATCCCGTCGACCGGCCGGGCGGAGCTCGCCGCGACCGCGGCCAGTTATATGCAAGCCTTCCCGGATCTCCACGTGAGCGTCGATCACGTGCTCGTAGCCGGTGACTCCGTCTTCTGGGCTTGGACGCTAACCGGAACGAACAGGGGTCCTGATGGTACTGGCAATCCTGTCCGCGTGAGCGGCATCGAGGTTTGGACCATGGATGCGTCAGGCTTGGTAGCGAACTCGATCGGCTACTACGACGCGGGCACCTATGAGCGGCAGCTCGCCCACGGCATCGAAAGGTAATCGATCGGGCGGGCGCGGTGCCCGGGCTCACGACAGCTTCAGAGCAATGGTGCTTACGTTGCCTCACGCAGCGCCCGCTACCTGACGTTGGCGCCACCAAGCTGGATAACCTGGTCAATCGCTAATAGAACCCCATCTAGCGCCGTCGAGTGAGATCAACGTCGCGTGCGCCCACCTCCTCTGCCCAGATCGCTGGCT
>DATCBF010000194.1:0-2821 GCA_036512025.1 Solirubrobacterales bacterium | reverse complement strand
CTGCAGCCGCTGGAGCCGGAGCAGGTCGAGGCGTTGCTGCGGCGGGCGCTGGAGGATCCCGAGCGGGGGCTGGCCGATCCGCCGCCGGTCGAGGACCAAGCGCTGGAGATGCTGGCGCACCGCTCGGGTGGGGATGCGCGGGTCGCGCTGTCCGCGTTGGAGCGGGCGGTCGAGCGGTCGAAAGGCGCCCCAATCGACGTTGCCGCGGTCGAGGATTCGCTGCAGCGCAAGGCACTCGACTACGACCGCGAGGGTGACCGGCACTACGACTTCATCTCGGCCTGGATCAAGGCGACCCGCGGCTCCGACGCCGATGCCTCTCTCTACTACTTGGCGGTGATGCTGGAGGGTGGCGAGGACCCGCGTTTCCTCGCCCGGCGGATGGTCATCCTCGCCTCCGAGGACATCGGCAACGCCGATCCGCAGGCGCTGCTGATCGCCGACGCCGCCGCCCGCGCGGTCGACCGGGTCGGTTTGCCGGAGTGCGCGCTCAACCTCGCGCAGGCGACCGTCTACCTGGCGCTGGCGCCGAAGTCGAACGCGTCTTGCAAGGCGCTCGCCGCCGCCCGGGCCGAGGTCCGTGAGCACGGCGCCAGGACTCCACCCGACTATCTCCGCGACGCTCACTACCCCGGCGCCAAGAAACTCGGACGCGGCAGCGGCTACCGCTACGCCCACGACGAAGCCGACGGGTTCGCCGATCAGCAGCTGATCCCCGACGGTCTCCAGCATCGCGATTTCTACGCTCCCACTGAGCGCGGGCTCGAGGTCGAGCTGGGGCGCCGGCTTGCTCGCTTTCGAGAGAAATTTCGCAAACCGAAGTAGGTGCGCAACTTCACAATGTTGCTCGTGTTTGAGTGGTCGGCTGTCCAAGCTAGAGCCAGGGAGAGCCGATACACACCGGCCGGGGGCCTGGACTGGGGGCCCCCGACCGGGACTTAATCAGGGGGAACAGGGAGAGAAAAGAGCGCCGAGGCCACCCTCGGCGCTCTTTCGTTTGAGGGACCGACGACCCCGACCGCTTAAGGTGAATGGATGGGTGAGGTAAGAGCAGACCGGCTTCGACTTGGCGGGATGGCGCTCCGCAACGGCCTGCTGATCCACGGGCCGACCCACTGGGCCGCCGCGGTGCGCGCTCGCGACGGATCGATCGAGGTCGCATCCCATGCCAAACCGGAACTGGCGCCGGGCTTGGTGGCGCGGGTCCCGGGCCTGCGCGGCCCGGTCAAACTTGCCGAGTCGATGGTGGTGCTGCCGCTGGTTCGCCGCCACATGCCGGCTGCGCGGCTGCCCTTCGAGGACTGGCGTGTGGTCGCCGCGGTCGTGACGACGCTGGTCGCCACCACGGCGCTGCGCAAGCGCCTCGCCGCCTCGGCCCTCCGCGAGGGCCTGGTCCAGGCCCTCGGCGCGGCGCCGGCGATGGTGGCGCTGATGGATCGCGACCTCGCCGCCTACCACGGGGTCGAGCACAAGGCGATCGCCGCCTACGAGCAAGGGATCGAAGATCCGGCGGTGGTGCCAAAGGAGCACGATCGCTGTGGCTCGAACCTGATCGCCCCGATGATGCTGCTCTCCGCCGGTGGCACGGTCCTGCTGGAGCGGCTGGTCGAGTCGCCCGGACCGGTCGTCAGGGCCGGGGTCGGGCTTGGCGGCGCTTCGATCGCGGTCGAGATGTTCGCCTGGAGCGATCGTCACCACGGCACCGCTCTTGCCGAGGCCTTCCACACCCCCGGCCGGGAGATCCAGCGCCTGGTCGCGACCAAGGAGCCGACGCCCGAGCAGCTCGAGGTCGGCGTCGCCGCGCTGGCCGAGATCCTTCGCGTCGAGCAGGCCGACGGGGCTGCCGTCGACGGTCCCCTGGCCACGTAGACTGCGCGCCATGTTCGGCCGGATCGACCACATCGGCGTCGCAGTCGAGGACATCGACGCCGCCCTCGCGTTTTACCAGCAGAGCTTCGACATGGAGCCGACGCATCGCGAGACGGTCGAGTCCCAGGGGGTCGAAGCGGCCCTGCTCGACGTCGGCGACGGACACGTCGAGCTGCTGGCGCCCCTCGGTCCCGACACGGCAGTCGGCAAGTTCCTCGCCCGCAAGGGCCCGGGCCTGCACCACGTCGCCTACGCGGTCTCTGACATCGAGGCGACCCTCGAGCAGTTGAGCGCCGCCGGCCTCGAGCTGATCGACGCCACGCCACGCGCGGGCATCGGTGACAGTCGCGTCGCTTTTCTTCACCCCCGTTCAACCGGGAAAGTGCTTATCGAGATCGTCGAACCTGCGGGAGGACACTGATGGCGGACGCACAGCGAGTGGAGATCGGATTCGAAGGAGGACAGGTGATCTCCGCCAGGCTCGCGGACGACGACCTCAAGGACCTCCGCAAGCAGCTGGAGAAGGGTGGCTGGCACGACATCCACACCGAGGACGGCGTCCTCTCGATCTACCTCGGCAAAGTCGCCTTCCTCAGGATCGAGTCCGGCGACCATCGGATGGGGTTCGGCCTCAAAGACTGATGGGTCCCCCTGCCGTCTGGCAGCGAGGGCACCAGTAGGTCGTGCGGTTGGCATCGCCCTGGCCGCGCGAGGCGATCGGCGTGCCGCAGGCCGGGCAGGGCTTGCCGGCGCGCCGGTAGACGGCGCCGGGCCGGCGGCCGCTCTCCACTGCTTCCCGCATCGACTCTCGGGCCGCCAAGAGGGCCCTCTCGAGGTCCGCGTCGGAGAGCTTCCCCACCGCCTGCCAGGGATCGACGCGCGCCGCGAAGCAGGCCTCGCTCTTGAAGATGTTGCCGATCCCGGCGACGAGGCTCTGGTCAAGGAGGGCGTC
>DATCBF010000193.1:0-11152 GCA_036512025.1 Solirubrobacterales bacterium | reverse complement strand
GGGGCATCGACGAGGAGCTGGTCTCGGCTCCGGTCGAGGCGAAGGCCACCGACGCCGACGGCGTCACCCAGGAGGCAGCCGAGGAGCCGCAGGGCGATGCCGCCAAGCCGGGGGCCGAGGAGGCAACGCCCGAGGCGGAGGCAGCAGCACCCGAGGCAGAGGTAACGGCAGAAACGGACGCTGAGGCGCCCGAGGCCGGGGAGACCGAGGACGCCGCCGCGGCGCAGGATGCCGAGGACGAGGAGCCAGACACGGACTCCTCCGGCGGGGACTCGGCCTGAAACTTAGGGTCCCGAAGCCGAAAACCAAAGGCGGCGGGCTCATCGAGCTGGTCGTCATCGTCGCGCTGGCGCTGGGCCTCGCGCTCGGCATCCAGGCCTGGATCGTCAAGCCCTACCAGATCCCCTCGCAGTCGATGGAACCCACCCTCGACGTTGGCCAGCGGGTCTTGGTCAACCGCTTTCTCTACCACTTCACCGACCCTTCGATCGGCGATATCGTCGTCTTCCATCCGCCGGTCGGAGCCGACAGCGCCACCATCTGCGGCGCCCCCCACGCGCGGACCCAGGCCTGTCCCAAGCCGACCGAATCCGAGTCGAGCCAGAACTTCATCAAGCGGATCGTCGCCGGTCCTGGCGAGACGCTCAGCGTCCGCGACGGGCACCCGGTCGTCAACGGGGTCGAGAAGACCGACGAGCCCTATACCCGGCCCTGCGGAGCCGCTCTCGCCTGCAATTTGCCGAAGTCGATCACGATTCCACCCGATCATTACTTCATGATGGGCGACAATCGAGGCGAGAGCGACGACAGCCGTTTCTGGGGGCCGGTCCCCCGCAGCTGGATCATCGGCAAGGCCTTTGCCACCTACTGGCCGCCCGATCGCATCGGCACCCTCTAAAGGAAAGTCCCACGAGCGCAGGCTGGCGCGCAGCCGCCGCCTGTTTGCCTTCGACCGCGGCCTCGGCGGTCGCTTCGTGGCCGGCACCGACGAGGCCGGCCGGGGATGCCTGGCCGGGCCACTGGTCGCCGCCGCGGTCCTGATCGACTACGAGACACTCTCCACCACCGACCGGCGGGCGCTGGCCGGCCTGCACGACTCCAAGCAGATGACCCCCGAACGCCGCGAGGAGATGTACCCGTCGGTGTTGCGGGCGGCTTCGCGGGTGAGCGTAGTCGTCCGCTGTGTGCGCGGGATCGACTCCCGCGGCCTGCACGTGACCAACATCGAAGCGCTCTCTGTGGCGCTGGAGCGCCTGCGGCCCGACCCCGAGGTCACCTGTCTCGTCGACGGGTTCGCGCTCAAGGGTTGCGCGGTCCCGCACCGCCAGGTGATCGAAGGCGACGGCACCAGCGCCGCGATCGCCGCCGCCTCGGTCGTCGCCAAGGTCACCCGCGACCGCTACATGCACGGCGCCGGCAGCGAGCATCCCGGCTGGGGATTCGAGGAGCACGTCGGCTACTCGACCCCGGAGCACCGCGAGGCGATCGGCCGGATCGGGATCTCCGCCCTGCACCGCCGCTCGTTCCGCTCGGTCGCCTATAGCCAGCTGGAGCTCGCGGGTTAGGCGGAGGCGCCTGAGGGGTGCGTGGTCGGCTAAAAGGCGTTCTCGATGTGCTCGACGTCGACTGCCCTGCCGGCGCGGTCGTAGGTGACGCCGACCGCGTCGAAGCGGATCTCCCTGTAGTGGGGGGCGTCGCGGTGCTCGGACATCCAGGCGGCGGCGAGGCGGCGGACCTGGCGCTGCTTGCGCGGGCCGATCGCGTGGACCGGGCGCTCGGGGCCGAAATCGGCGTCCTGGCGGCCCGCCTTGACCTCGACGAAGACGAGCGTATGCCGGTCGATGGCGACGATGTCGAGCTCGCCGTAGCGGCTGCGGGCGTTGCGGTCGAGGATCGTCCAGCCGGCTGACGCCAGCCTCGAAGCGACGAGGTCCTCGGCGGCGCGGCCGATTCTTAGGCGTGTCTGGGTCATGTAGATGACGCTAAGGGGCTGTTGCGCGTAAGTGGCGCGCAAGATTTCTCAACTTCGTCATGCCTGTATCCCACCCGTAGGGTTGAGCTACCTAGCGTGGTTGTCGTGCTCGCCACGGCCCGGACATTCACCCTCGACGGCATTTCGGCGCGACCCGTTCGGGTCGAGGTCGACGTCCACCGCGGCCTGCCCAGCTTCGCGATTGTCGGGCTCCCCGACACCGCGGTCCGCGAGGCCAGGGAGCGGGTGCGGGCGGCGCTCGCCAACTGCGGCTTTGAGTTCCCGCTGCGCCGCATCGTCGCCAACCTCGCCCCTGCGAGTTTGCGCAAGGCCGGGCCAGGGATGGACCTGGCGATCGCGGTCGCGCTGCTGATCGCATCGGGCCAGCTGGAGTGGGAGGCGGCATCGAAGCTGGCGCTGGTCGGCGAGCTGGCGCTGGACGGCTCGGTGCGACCGCTGCCCGGGGTGTTGGCGATCGCTGAGGCGGCGCGACAGGACGGGGCGGAGGCGATCGTCGTCCCCGCTGAGAACGGGCCGGAGGCGGCGCTCGTCGAGGGGATTGAGGCGATCCCTCTTGAAAGCCTCCACCAGCTCGGCCTGCTTGTCACCGGGGAGTGGGCCCCGGATCGACCGCAGCCGTTGGCGCTACGGTCGGGCTCCGGGACGGGCCCGGATCTCGAAGACCTCCGTGGCCAGCGTCACCTGCGCTACGCGCTTGAGGTGGCCGCCGCCGGAGGGCACAGCCTGCTGATGATCGGCCCACCTGGAGCAGGCAAGTCGCTGGCGGCAAGGAGGCTGCCCTCGATCATGCCGGCCCTGTCGCACGAGGAGGCGTTGGATGTGGCGCGGATCGCCAGCGCCTGCGGGAGGCTCGGCGGCGGGTCTCCGGGTGACCGGCCCTATCGCGCTCCCCATCACACGATCAGTCCCGCCGGCCTCGTCGGCGGCGGCAACCCGCCCGGTCCTGGGGAGGCGACGCTTGCCCATCGTGGCGTGCTTTTTCTTGACGAGCTCTGCGAGTTTCGGCGCGACACCCTGGAGGCGCTGCGGGCGCCGCTGGAGACCGGAACCGTGGCGATCGCGCGGTCTGGGTCCTGGCGCGAGCTGCCTTGCCGCTTCATGCTCGTCGCCGCGGCCAACCCCTGCCCGTGCGGGAGAGGCGACACCGACGCCGAGTGCACCTGCACGCCGGTCTCCGTGCAGCGGTACCAGGGACGTTTGAGCGGGGCGCTTGCCGATCGCATCGACATCCTCAGCGCGATCCGCCAGCCAAGCGCGGCGGAGATCGGCGGTGAGCCGGGCGAGCCCTCCGATGTCGTGCGGGAGCGGGTTGTGGAGGCGCGGGAACGCCAGCATCTCCGCCTCGGCGCCGGTCGCTGCAACGCCGAAATGACGCCGGCGGAGGCGCGACGAGGCGCGCTCAGCGATGAGGCGGCGGCGCTGCTCGCCGAGCTCTACGCGCGACGGCGGCTGAGTGGCCGCGCCCACGACCGGGTGCTGAGGTTGGCGCGGACCATCGCCGACCTGGCCGGGGACGAGGCTGTGGGACAGGAGCAGATGGCACAGGCTCTGCAGCTGAGGCGACGCGACTATGCCTGAGCCACGCGCCTGTCCAGCCTGCCTGCGCCGTGCCTGGCTACTGGGGCTGTTGGGTCCTTACATCGAAAAGATCGCCAGCGGCTCACCCGGCTCACGCTCGCCGGAGCTGCTGCGCCTCGGCAACGAGGACCTGGTCGCGGTGGCTGCGCCGAAGGTCGCCGACCAGCTGCTCAGCAGGGTGGCGGCGATGTCGGAGTCTGATCTGGAGCGCGAGCTGCTTGCCGGCCAGTGCTGGTCCTGTTGTCGCCACGACGCTCTTTACCCCGAAGCTCTGCGCGATGCCGCCGACGCTCCTTGGGCCTTGATCGGCCGTGGCGACCCGGCACGACTGGAAGGGATCGAGCCCGACGGGGTCGTCACCGTTGTCGGGGCTCGCCGCGCCAGCTCCTACGGGCGCGAGGTTGCCCGCGAACTGGGGCGGGAGCTTGCCGCCTCGGGGTTCGTCGTCGTCAGCGGCCTTGCCTTCGGGATCGATGCCTGCGCCCACCGCGGCGCTCTCGACGCCGGCCTCACGATCGCGGTGCTCGGCTGCGGAGCCGACACCGCCTACCCTGCCGCTCACCGCTCGCTCTGGCGCCAGATCTGCGAACGCGGCCTCGTCATCTCGGAGTTCCCACCGGGGGCGACCCCCTGGCGCTGGACATTTCCGGCTCGAAACCGGATCATGGCGGCGCTGGCGGGGATGACGGTCGTGGTTGAGGCGGCGGAGCGTTCCGGCTCGCTGATCACAGCCGATCTCGCGGCGGATCTGGGGCGGGACCTGGGCGCGGTGCCAGGCCCGGTCAACTCGCGCTCCTCGGCCGGGCCGAACAGCCTGCTGGCCGGGGGCGCTTGCCTGGTGCGCGGCGCCCAGGACGTGCTCGACGCGATGCTGGGACCGGGAGCTCAGTCGATCGGGCGTTCCGGCCCGTTGCTCGACGCGGGGCTGGCACAAATTCTCGACGCGGTTGAGGCCGGGGTGGATACAAGCGATGCGATTGCCGACGGTCTCGACCTGTCCGGTCCCCAGGCAGCAGCCGGTCTGGCCCGCCTGGAGGCGCTCGGCTACGTCTCCTGCTCGTTCGTCGGGGTCTACACGCGGACGATGCTGTCGGTTCCGGCGGGCATCTAGGCTGAGGCGATGGACCCGTTTCCAATACCTACGGTTCTCTCGATCGCCGGCTCGGACTCCGGCGGGGGGGCCGGGATCCAGGCCGACCTGAAGGCGTTCGCTCGCTGCGGGGTTCACGGGATGACCGCGGTTACGGCGATCACCGCCCAGAACACCGTTGGCGTGAACGCGGTGGAGGCGGTCTCGCCGAGGCTGATCGTCGCCCAGGTGCGGGCGGTAGCCGAGGACATTGGCGTCGATGCGGTCAAGATCGGGATGCTCGGGGCCGCCGCGACCGTCGAGGCCGTCGTCGAGGCCCTCTCGTTTGTCGCCGACGCCGCGGTCGTGATCGATCCGGTGATGGTCTCCGAGAGTGGGGCCAGCCTGCTCGACGACGAGGCTCGCGGGGCACTGGTCGAGCGCCTGCTGCCGCTGGCCACCCTGGTTACGCCGAACATCCCGGAGGCGCGGGCGCTGACCGGCGTCGACATCCAGGCGTCTCAGGAGGACCTGGCCCGTGAGGTGCTGGCCCTTGGCCCGGGAGCGGTTGTCGTCACCGGTGGCCACAGCGAGCAGATCGTCGATGTCTTCTACGACGGGAAGGAGTCGGCGGCGATCCGTGGCGAGCGCCACCCCGACGGAGCCGCCCACGGTTCCGGTTGCACGCATTCCTCGGCGCTCGCCGCGTTCCTGGCTTACGGCGAGTCTCCTCTGGAAGCGGCGCGGCGGGCTCGCGAAATCGCCTCCGACGCTGTCGCCAATGGGTTGCAGGGGGTTGGAGCGGGCCCGGGCCCGGTTGACGCGCTCGGCTTGGCCGGCAGGATCCACCTACCTCAGATGTCGCCGACAGCCCACGCCGAATAGATGATGGCTAGGCTCAGTCCATGAGTTCAAACGGCACCAAGACCAGTCTCCCGCGTCCTCGCTCCGCCACCGTCTTCGATGGCCCCGACCGGGCCCACGCGCGCGCCTACATGAAGGGGATCGGCTTCGACGACGACGCTCTCAGTCGGCCGACGATCGGGATCGCCAACACCTGGACCGAGGCGATGCCCTGCAACTTCCACCTGCGGGCACTGGCCGAGCACGTCAAAGAGGGCGTGCGTGCCGCCGGCGGCACGCCGATGGAGTTCAACACCGTCGCCGTCTCCGACGGAGTGACGATGGGCACGCAGGGAATGAAGGCCTCGTTGATCAGCCGCGAGGTGATCGCCGACTCAATCGAGTTGATGGCGCGCGGCTACCAGTTCGACGCGATCGTCGCCCTCTGCGCCTGCGACAAGACGATCCCCGGCTGCGCGATGGCCCTGGCCCGGCTCGACGTGCCTTCGGTGCTTCTCTACGGCGGCTCGATCGCACCCGGCCATTGGCACGGGCGTGACGTCACCATCCTCGACATCTTCGAGGCGATCGGCGCCCACAACGCCGGAGACATGAGCGACGAGGAACTGAACGAGATGGAGGGAGTCGTCAGCCCCGGCGCCGGCGCCTGCGGCGGCCAGTTCACCGCTAACACGATGGCTTGCGCTTTCGAGGCGCTGGGCATTAGCGCCGGCGGCTCGGCGATGGTGCCGGCCGAAGACGACGACAAGAGCACCGTCGCCGAGAAAGTCGGTGAGTTGGTGATCAAGGTCCTGGTCGACGACATCACCCCGAGCAAGGTGATCACCCGCGACTCGCTGGAAAACGCGATCGCCTGCGTCTGCGCCTCGGGTGGCTCGACCAACGGCGTCCTGCACCTGATCGCGCTTGCCCATGAGCTTGGGATCGAGCTGACGATCGACGACTTCGAGCGGATCTCGCGGGCGACGCCGCTGTTCGCCGACCTCAAGCCCGGCGGCCGTTTCGTCGCCACCGACCTCTACGCCGCCGGCGGCGTGCCGCTGATCCTCAAGCGCCTCGACGACGCCGGTCTCCTTCATGGCGACGCAATCACGGTCAGCGGCCTGACCATCGCCGAAGAGGCCGATGCTGCCCAGGAGAAGCCCGGCCAGGAAGTTGTGCGCCCGCTCGACGACCCGCTCAAGTCCGAAGGGGGGCTGGCGATCATGCGCGGCAACCTCGCTCCCGAAGGCGCCGTCGTCAAGCTCGCCGGCACCGAGCGCCGCCAACAGACCGGCCCGGCCCGGGTATTCGAGACCGAAGAGGACTGCTTCCGCGCCGTCAAGGACCAGCAGATCAACCCCGGCGACGTCGTCGTGATCCGCAACGAGGGCCCGGTGGGTGGTCCCGGCATGCGGGAGATGCTGCAGGTGACGGCGGCGATCGTCGGCGAGGGACTGGGTGAGAGCGTCGCGATGGTCACCGACGGCCGCTTTTCCGGCGCCACCCGAGGCCTGATGATCGGCCACGTCGCCCCCGAGGCGGCCAAGGGCGGTCCAATCGCCGCGATCCGCGAGGGCGATGAGATAACCGTCGACATCGACGGCCGCCGCCTCGACATCGCCCTCTCCGACGAGGAGATCGCCAGGCGAGTGGCGGAGTACCAGGTCCCTAAGCCCCCTTATGCTCGTGGCGTAATGGCCAAGTACGCGGCGACGGTCTCCTCTGCCTCCAAGGGTGCGATCACCAGCTAGTTGCTCTGCGGTCGGTGGTCGATGGGCCCGCCCCTAGCAACGCCCCCGAATTACAGAAGCTTCAAGAGAAAGGCTCAATAGAAGCTTCTCTACCTTGGAGGCTCGGCGTGTTGCGAGGCCGATGGGGGGGTGGGCCTCTGCGGGGATGTCGCGAAGCGGCGGCAATGCAATCCGGTTTCTGCGCGGCGAAGCCGCGCACATGGCTCCACCATGCGCGCAGCGCATGGTGGTCAATCCCCGCGGAGGCCCACCCCCCATCGGCCCCCGAGGACCGCCACTAAGCAGCAAGAAACTCATCGAGCAGCGCGTTGAACCGCTCCGGTCGCTCCATCTGCGGCACATGGCCGGTTCGCTCGAAGATCTCCAGCCTTGAGCCGGGGATGCGGCGGTGGTAGCTGAGCGCTGCCTGCACCGGGATCACCCGGTCGTCGAATCCCCAGACGATCAGCGTCGGGACCTCAATCGATCCCAGGCGGTTGCGGAGGTCGTAGCGGATCGTCGCCCGTAGGGCGTCTGTGAAGCCAGGACAGACGGCTCCCCCGGCAACCTGCTCCCAGAGCAGGTCCGCGCGCAGGCGGTTCGGGTAGCGGACGAACTGGCCGAAGGCGACCTGGCGCAGGCGCGGGCGTCGGATGACCTCCTTGCTGCGGCCGGCGAAGATCGGGCCGAAGGTCTTCCAGGCGAAGGCGATCGCCGTCGCTCGCTCCTCCGGGTTCCAGGTGTTGATGATCCCGGCGGCGGAGACGAGGACGAGCCGGTCGAAGCGTCCCGGCGCCGCGCTCGCGGCCTCGGCGGCGACGAAGCCGCCCATTGAGTTGCCGACCAGGGTGGCGCCACCGTCGACGCCGAGCTTCTCGCAGAAGTCATGCAACAGCCGGCCGTAAGCGGGGATGTCGAGATCCCAGCTGGGCATCGGGCTGGCGCCGAAGCCGGGCAGGTCGAGTGCGATCATCCGCCGGCTGCGGCCGAAGTGAAGGAGGTTCTCGAGCCAGTTCTGCCAGCAGCCCGAGATCCCATGGACGAAGACGATCGGCTCCCCTTCGCCGACTTCGACGTAGTTGACCTCAGCGCCCGGTAGCTCGACCCGCTTCAGGTAGCGGCGCCAGTCGGTCTTCAGCCAGTCAGGGTCCGAGTTGCCGTAGTCCGACGACGGCGGGTGGACGGGGCTCTTCAGCCCGAGCCTCACGCATACCCCATCCGCTCCAGGGTGGGGATCTCTCGGATCTGGGGGGGCTGCAGGTGGTCCCAGAGGATCCCCGCCGGCCGCTCGTACTGGCGCTCGACGTCGATCACCGCCCGCGGTGTCGCGATCGAGTCGATCGGCAGGTCGTGCGCGGTGACCATCAGGTGGCGGCGGACGATCTGGATCGGGTGCACCGTGGTTGCAACCGTGGTGTGGTCGTCGATCTTGCCGGCATCGATCAGGATTCCGTACTCGAGGTCGGAGTAGCCGCCGCCTTTGCCGACCCGGGCGCCACTGAGGTTGACCGCGACCGACCCGCAGAGGACGAAGTCGATCTCGGGCAGGTCGTCGAGGGCGACCACCCGCCCGTGCCGCAGCGCCCCCTTGATCGTTGCCGCCTCTTTGACCGCTGTTTTTGAGAGCTTCTTCGGGTCGAGAACGCGGAAGGGGTGAGGGTCGCGCAGTCGTGGCACCGCCATGATCACCGTCTTGCCCTGTTCGAGGGCGATGCGGCGAGCGTAGGTCTGGGGAGAGTCCGGATTGGCCTTGATCACTCGGGCGCGCTTCCAGAGACGGTGGCCGGAGAGCTTCTCGGCGGCGAGTTTCGCGCCGGCAAAGTTGGGGATCCTCCCCTCGGCTCCGGGGAAACGCGAGACGCCTTCGCGATCCATCGCCTTCCAGATTTCCTCGCGGACCGCATCCTTGGAGCGCACGACCCAACGATATCCGTCGCGCTGGTCACTCCGCCGGGCCATGATTTGCGAGACGGAGCAGGTCTCCCCATGATCTGAACGCGACGGGCATCGGTTGGGGCCGTTCGCAGGACGATTGTCGCCTGACGGCGAATCAGTGCTCGATGAACTGGGACGAAGCCTTGATCGCCTATGACCGCGACCTGCGCGCGCGCGGCCTGGCCGAGCGTACGCGCCGGGCCTATGGGGTCGACCTCGGCCAGTTCGCCGAGTGGTCGGCGGAACGTGATGTGGCTCCCGGCGACGTCCGCCACCGCGACGTCCGTCGCTACGGCGCCGGGCTCTCCTCCGACGAGGCGGCGCCGGCGACAGTGGCGCGCAAGCTCGCCGCGATCCGCGGCCTCTTCTCCTTCCTCGTCCGCACCGAGCGGGTCGGCCAAAACCCCGCCGACCTCGTTTCCAGCCCGAAAAAAGCCCAGAAGCTGCCGCGAGTGCTCTCGACCGAGCAGATGCGCTCGCTGCTGGAGAAAATCCCCGCCGGCACGCCGTTGGAGCTGCGTGACCGGGCGATGTTGGAGCTGGCCTATTCGTGCGGCCTGCGTTGCGAGGAGATCGTCAACCTCGACGTCGGCGCCCTCGACTTCGAGACCGAGCAGCTGCGGGTGCTTGGCAAGGGCTCCAAGGAGCGGATGCTGCCGGTCGGCGAGCCCGCCCAGCGTGCTTTGGAGCGCTACATGGAGCGCGGCCGTTCGGCCCTGGAGGTCGAGCGCAGCGAGCAGGCGCTCTTCGTTTCCAAGAGCGGCCGCCGCCTTTCTAACTCCGACATCACCCGCCGCCTCGGCCTCTGGACTCGCGAGGCATCGCTGGCGGCCGGGATCTCGCCCCACGCGCTGCGCCATTCCTTCGCCACCCATCTGCTCGAGGGAGGCGCCGATCTGCGTACGATTCAGGAGTTGCTCGGGCACTCTTCGATCTCAACCACCCAGGTCTACACGCGCGTGGACGCCGCTCGTTTGCGCGATACCTATGCGGCCACCCACCCCCGTGCCTGATCTAAAAACGCCGGATCACACGTAGAATCGAGAAATGGCTATGGAAACCGGCGTAAAAGAGGTGGAGCTGCGCGATCTCTGGCGCCGCTACAAGGACGACGGCGACCAGTCCGCCCGCGAGCGCTTGGTCGTTGCCTATTCGCCGATGGTCAAATTCGTCGCCGGCCGCCTCGGCGCCGGGCTGCCGTCCCATGTCGAAGACGCCGACCTCATCTCCTACGGGCTGATGGGGCTGATCGGATCGATCGAGCGCTTCGACCCCGAACGCGGGATCAAGTTCGAGACCTTTGCGATGACCCGGATCCGCGGGGCGATCATCGACGAGCTGCGCTCGCTGGACTGGGTGCCGCGCTCGGTGCGCTCGCGCGCCCGTGAAATCGAGGCGGCGCAGGCGAAGCTCGAGCATGAGCTGCAGCGGGCGCCGACCGAGGCCGAGCTGGCCGCGAAGCTCGGCAGCAGCGAGGAGGACCTGCAGACCTCGCTGCTGGAGATCGCCAACTCCTCCGTCTATGCCCTCGACGAGCTCTGGTCGGTGCGGGACTCCTCAGGCGACCAAGTCTCGCTGCTCGACACGATCGCCGATGACGGCTCCGCCGACCCACAGGAAGCCCTTGCCACCAGCGAGGTCAAGGACCGCCTGACCGAGGCGATCGGCTCACTGCCCGAGCGCGAGCAGCTGGTCGTCGCTCTGTATTACTACGAGAACCTGACCCTGCGTGAGATCGGCGAGGTCCTTGGCGTCACCGAGTCGCGTGTCTCCCAGCTCCACACCAAGGCCGTGATGCGGCTGCGGACGCAGCTGCAGCAGGCCTAGCCCTCTAGGAGGGTCTAGCGAAACCCCCGCCCACGCCTGGCGGCGGCGGACACGGCCCGGCGCGGCGTCCTCAGTCGGCCGAATAGCGCTGCTCTTTGGCCTCCCTGCGTCCTTGCCCCGCTTGGTCCGGCGCTCGCCAGTCGCAGACGCGAGTTTCGCTGGACCCTCCTAGGC
>DATCBF010000192.1:0-4282 GCA_036512025.1 Solirubrobacterales bacterium | reverse complement strand
CCGCGGGCTGCGCCTGTAATGGACGAGGCCGACAGCCCAGGCCCCGAGGCGCACCGCCTCGGCAGCGTCATCCAAGTTGGTGATCCCGCAGATCTTGACTCGCATACCCCCAGGGTAAGGGAGCGCGCGGGCGAGCTACTGGCCGGAGGGAGGTCCGACCGGGCCGGCCTGGGAGTCATGGACCGAGGCGGGACGGTCACCGAGGGTGACGGTCACGGTCTTGGTCGAGCCGCCGCGCAGGATCGTGACCTCAAGCGATTCGCCCGGCTTGGCGGCGTTGACGATGGAGACGACTTCGTCCATCGAGTCGACCGGCTTGCCGTTGATCTTGGTGATGATGTCGCCGCCGAGGTTGACGTTGGCGCCTTCGATAGTCGCCGACGTGTTGCCGCCTTCGATGCCGGCCTTGTCAGCCGGGCCGCCCTTGACCACGGTTGCCACCAGCACCCCCTGCGTGACCGGCAGGTTGACCGCGCGGGCGAGGTCGGGGGTGATGCTGCCGCCTTCAATGCCGAGGTAGGCGTGCTCGACCTTGCCGTTGTTCTCGAGCTGGGTGACGACGTCGCGAGCGGTGTTGATCGGGATCGCGAAGCCGATGCCGACGTTGCCGTTGCCGCCACCGCCGGTCTCGATCTGGGAGTTGATCCCGACGACGCTGCCGGAGGAGTCGATCAACGGGCCGCCGGAGTTGCCCGGGTTGATGGCCGCGTCGGTCTGGATCACGTTGGAGATCGAGAAGCCATTGGGCGCCTGGATCTGGCGCTGCAGAGCGGAGACGATGCCGCTGGTGACGGTGCGGTCGAGGCCGAACGGGTTTCCGATCGCGACGACGGGGTCGCCGACCTGAAGTTTGGAGGAGTCGCCGAGGTCGAGCGGATGCAGCTGATCGGCGGGCGCGTTGACCTTGAGCAGCGCCAGGTCGGTGGCGGGGTCGGTGCCGACCACCTGGGCCCCGTATGTGGTGTCGGAGGCGCCGAGCTTGACCTGGATCCGGTTGGCTCCTTCGACCACGTGGTTGTTGGTCAGGATGTGGCCTTCGGGGTCGATCACGAAACCCGAGCCGGTTGCGGTACCGCCTCCCTGAGATTCTTCTTCGCCGAACGGGCTCAGCCCGGACGATTCCTGCGGGGGCTCATCGGCCTGGATGAAGGCCACCCCGCCGCCGTCATGGCGATAGATCTGGTTGACGACGTTGGCGTCTTCATGGTCGCTTGAGGTGACGATCGGCGCGGCCGTGGGCGCCGCGATCGTCGTGGTCGAGCCACCCTGGGAGTCGATCCAGCCCGCGGCGATCGCGATCCAGCCGAAGGCGACGACGACGGCGCCGCCGAGGACGGCGGCGCCGAAAGAGGAGCGAAAGAAGTTCTTCAGACGACCGAGCATTGCCAGAGGGTGCCAGGAGTCGCTAAGGGCTTTCTAAACATGCTCGAAAAATTTCGGAAACGAAGGGTCGGCAGCCTCGGCTGCCGACCCTCGCGACTTTCAGCTGGCCCTCCTCAGGTCATATCAACGACCAAAGCGTTGCCCGAACTCTTGAGCGCCCCTTGGCCGGAGAGCGTGAGGTACTTAGCGCAGAAAAGTGGGTTGCCGGACTGCCGAGTCCTCTGCCTGGTGCCCGCTATGTGAAAGATGTTTGACCCTACGCTGCCCGTCAGTTGCATAGTTGTGCCCGAGTAGACGCAGGTCGCAACGTCGAAGCCGAGCACTTGAATTTGCTCGATGGACTGGAGCGTGCTTCCGGGCGCAGGGGAGTAGTGGGCGGTGATTTCGCCTTTTTCATTGGGTTGTTGAATCCTCAACCTCCACGGACTCGCCGCCGTGGCATTGGTTGTGGTGTCCACAGTTGAGCCCATGGGCCCTTTGCATTCCGAAAACACTTCGCCGGTGATGTTAATCGCGACTTCAGAACCACCGTTTTCGGTCACTACTCCTGTGAGTTTGCCAGAAGCGCATTCGACCGACCCAGTCGTTCCTTCTTCTCCTGCTTCATTTTCGGATACCAATTTAAAGTTGGTGCTTTCTCCGCTGATAGCCGCACCGACTGAGACAGCCGTACCCGCTGGAGCTTGGGCCGTTGTCGCCTCGGCGCTGGTTGACGCCAGGCCAAAGAGGCCAATGAGTCCGGCAGCGGTCATGGTTTGTAGGTATCTGGTCATCTGATCGACTCCAACCGTTTGGGGCACCAGGCAGCTCCCGGCGCCGTTGGACTCATTTGATAGACGCCGATAGGTGGGGTGTCAATTCAGTGCAAGTTCCCGCGCGCGCAGATCGGTGCGGAGAGCCTGGAGATCAGGGCACAAGGGATGCTCGCGGGTGTCGTCGTCGGCGCCGGTTTGCGGTTGTTGATGCCGATCACGTCGAGAGCGATGCGACACATGGGGCCCGACACCCCACCGGCCCCCGCGCGTCTCTTTGGCGTCGATCCGGCGCTCCCGGCGAGCGCGTCAGACCATACGTCGAGAGTTTCTCCACATTCAAGCCAGCCCACTGCTTGAGGTCAAAGTGAACTGTTTTCGCCTTTGGGGATTCGTAGAGAAAGGAGCTTCTTTCCCGGTCAGTTGCATGCTTGCCCAGCGGACAAGAATCAATTCCGATGTCGAAATATGTGAGAGGAGCCGGTGACCGAGAACCGTTAGGTTCGGCCTGCAACACACTGGGCGCCAGATCCGCGCGTGCGCGGATCTGGGCACGCGCAGGTTTGCGCGAGGGCAGAGGACATCGACGGCGCTATGGAAACAGGTGCTCGCGGGTGCCGTCGTCGGCGCCGGTCAGCTCGCGCGTCTTCGCCTCGGGATCGGTGGCCTCCATCAGGGCGCCGCCGATCAGAACCGCGTCTACCCCGACCCGTTCCAGCTCCTCCAGCTCCTCACGGCTGGAGATGCCGCTCTCGGCGACTACCGTCTTGCCGGCCGGCACATCGGGCATCAGCTCGTAGGTGGTTGAGACGTCGACCGTCCCCTCGTCGAGGTTGCGGTTGTTGATGCCGATCACCTCGGCATCGAGGGAGAGGGCCCGCTCCAGCTCGTCGGCATCGTGGACCTCGACCAGGACGTCGAGGTCGATCGCCCGGGCCTCGTTGTGCATGAGGGAGAGGTCGTGGTCGTCGAGGGCGCGGACTATCAGCAGCACAGCGTCGGCGCCGTGCACCGCCGCCTCGTAGAGCTGGTAGGGATCGATGATGAAGTCCTTGCGGATGATCGGCAGGTCACAGGCTGCGCGAGCAGCGCGAAGGTCATCGAGGGAGCCGCCGAAGTGCGACTCGTCGGTGAGGACCGAGAGCGCCGCGGCGCCACCGCGCTCGTAGGCGCCGACCTGGTCGGCGACGATCGCCTCGGCGGCGATCTCGCCGGCGCTCGGCGAGCGCCGCTTGAACTCGGCGATCAGCGAGAGCCCCGGCCGGACCAGGGCCTCGCTGAAGGGGCGATCCTCCCCGCGTCCGGACAGGCGCGACTCAAGGTCTGCCTGCGGAACTTCGCGGCGGCGGCGGTCCACACCCTCCTGGGCCGCAGAGATGAGCTGCTCGATCATTCCCACTTGACCTGCAGAGCCTAGTGGCCGAGCTCGGCTGTCGTTGCAATCAGCCTGTCGAGAAGATCACGGGCGGCGCCGGAGTCGATGGCCGCGGTTGCCTTGGAGACTCCCTCGTCGAGGCTCGAGGCCAGGCCCCCGACATAGATCGTGGCGGCCGCGTTGAGCAGGACCAAATCGCGTCGCGGGCCCGCCTCCCCGGCCAAGATCGCGCGTGAAGCGGCGGCGTTCTCGGTCGGCGACCCACCCGCCACATCCTCCAGCGCCGCCTCCGACAGCCCGAAGAGCCCGGTTTCGGCAAACCACTCCTTCGTGCTTCCGTCGGTGACCTCGATCACCCGTGTCCGCGCGGAGATCGAGAGCTCGTCGACCCCGTCTTCGGCGCTGACGACCATCGCCTTGACGCTGCCGAGGCCGAGCAGCGCCTCGGCGATCGTCTCCTGGTAGTGACGGTCGGAAACACCCAGCAGCTGGCGCTCGGCGCCGGCCGGGTTGGTCAGGGGCCCGAGGAAGTTGAAGATCGTCCGCACCCCCAGCTCCTTGCGGACCGGGATGACGTGGGCCATCGCGGCGTGATGACGGGGAGCGAACATGAAGCCGAAGCCGACTTCGTCGATACAGCGCCCGACCTCGGCGGCGTCGAGCTCGATGTTGACGCCGAGCGCTTCGAGCAGATCGGCCGAGCCGCACTTGCTCGTGTTGGAGCGGTTGCCGTGCTTGGCGACCGCGCAGCCGGCGCCCGCGGCGACAAGGG
>DATCBF010000191.1:0-3531 GCA_036512025.1 Solirubrobacterales bacterium | reverse complement strand
CGCGTTCGGGGTTCAATTCCTGGGCGTATGGGTTTCCGCTGACGGCGCCGTGTGTGTGAAGAGCGCGGTTGAGCAGCGCGATCCCGTCCTCGAGCACCGCGTCGATCGTCTCCTCTGCCTCGACAACACCGTCGAGCCAGGCGGCCGCCGTGCTCTCGTCGGCAAACGGCTCGAATGCCCGTACGGCGGTGACGCGGGTCAGGGGCAACCGCTGCGCCTGGGCATCGGCCTCGGCCTGACGGGGCCTGCGGCGCTTACGCGATGGCGGAGGGGGGGCGCCCAGGGTGTCGATCACGAGCACGCTCTTGGCGCCGCCGGCATCGCCGGGGGCTTGCGCCAGGTATCGCCCGTCCACGACGGCAAGGGTGCCGGCGAACTCGAACTGCGCGAATCCGAAGAGCTGGGTCAGAAGACCCGATTCTCCCGGAAAGTCAGTCGCCGCTGCCGGCGCCGCCGTTGTCGGCGGCGTTCCCGGGCTTGCCCTGCTTGTCGGGTACCGCGAACGGTGAGGGCGTTGTCGGCACCTGCGGGTTTTCGATGTCGCCGAGCTGGTTGGTCAGCCGCAGCCACTGGTCGGGCTTGAGCAGGGCCGAGAACTGCTGGTCGAAGGGGCTGGCGGTGGGGCGGTAGCCGACGTGGACGTGGTCGTAGTGGTCGGCCATCGCAAAGCTGGTTTCGCCGGGCAAGTCCTCGAGTGAGATCACCTGGTGCGGGTGCATCGTCCCCTGTAGCTGCAGGACCGTTTTGATCAGTTCGTCGGCCAGCGTCCCCGGGCCCTGATGGCCGGTCACCGGGACGCCGTTGATCACGGCGATGTCGACCGCATCGCCGGTGACGTGCTCGGAGACGTTGCCGGAAGTGGTGAGGTAGCTGTGGCCGCACTTGAGAGCGGTGATCGTCAGTTCGAAGCCTTTCGAGCGCAGGTACTCGAGCATCGCCAGGACGCGGCGATCGATCTGCCCGGTGGCGATGTCTTCGCGGCCGCACTGGTAGATCGAGAGGCCGGTGTCGGCCAGCACCCGCTTCTGCAATTCCTCCTTGGAGAGCAGCAGCACGCCGGCTCCGCTGAGGTCGGAGGAGAAGGGGTTCTTGCCTTTCGACCTGTAGATCGCGGTGGCCTCGAGCAGCTTCCAGCCGTCGAGGATCGGCTTCGGGTCGATCCGCGGGGCGCCGCGCCCGGCGGGGCGGATCGAGAAGTTGATGTGGGGGTCGACGCCTTCGCTGGCGCCGCCCATCCGCGCCAGCACGGTGCCGGCGATCACCTTGGAGCCGACCTTCAGCGACTGCGTGCCGCCATTGCTGGTGGTAAAGCTTTCCGAGACGGGCTGGTCTTCGGCCGCCGGCTGCCGGCTGTGCCGGGTGCGGTCCGGCAGCGCGTAGATCCGCGGCCGCAGGTTTTCGCTGTCGACCGGCACCCGCTTCTGGCCGCCGGTCGGCGTCACCACGGTGCGGTGGCTGTGGATGAGCTGGCCAAGCTCGGCGTAGGTGTAGCGATTGCCATAGGCGTCCTGCAAGACGATGTAGTTGCCGAGCCGCGGCGACGTCCCGGCTTTCTCGATCACCCCGTCGTTGACGGCGACGATTGGGGCCCCCTGCCTGGAGAAGATGTTGATGCCGCGCCGGGTGGGGGAGGAGGCAATCACGTCGGCGGCATTGCCGTAGGCGGACTTGCGCGAGCCCGGCGTTGCCCGCTTCAGGGCCGCCCGGGTGGAGATTTCGTCGGCGTAGCGGGCGTTGGCAGCGACCGGGAAATGGGCGCCCTCGGTGAGCCCCGTCAGAGAGCTGACCAGGTCGGTCGGCAGTTTGCCGTAGGCGCGGGCATAGAGCAGAACCTCCTGCGCATACCAGTCGGCATGGTTGTAAGAGAGGATCGCGTTATAGATGTCTTTATCGCCGCCGCTGGCCTTCAGGTAGTTGGCGGCGGCACAGATTGCATCGACCGGGTTGTATGGATCTTTGCGGCCGTCGCCATTGGCGTCGACTCCGTACGTTTCCCAGGTCGAGGGAAGGAACTGCATCCAGCCGACGGCGCCGGCGGTAGAGACATTGAGGTTGGTGCCGAAGGCGGTCTCGATTTTGTTGATCGACGCCAGCACCTCCCAGGGGATCCCATACTGGGTTCCGCAGGCCTGGTAGATCGGCAGCAGGAAGGGTGGGATCTCAAACGAATCGATGACGAAGTTGGGGACGCCGATCGGCGCCGGGCCGAAGGGGGCGAAGGTGGTCGTCGGGTTGGCAGCGGTGGGGGAGCCACCGTCGTTGAACTGCGAGCCGCCGCTGGGAGCTTCGGGCTGGGGCTGATCGCCGCCGCCGGTGGCGCTGGGAAAGCTGACGCCGCCGCTTTCCTCAACGTTTCCTTCAGGGTTTCCCAGGCTCTGGTTCTGGGTGACGCCGCCGTTCTTCTCTCCAGAGCCGGAGGAGCCGTCGCCGCCGATCGTCGTCCCCACATGGACACCCCCCTGTCGGTGTTCGCTTGGCGGGGCGGCAACGTTGTTGCCGGAGGAAGTGGGGGCAGACGCCTGGGTCGGCGCCTCGCTGGTCCCGCTTGGAGACGTGCAGTCGGGATCGTTGGCGTCTATGAGCCCGTCGCCGTCGTCGTCGACGCCGTTTGAGCAGGCCGGGGTCTGGCTGGAGGGAACTGCCGGAGCCTGGCTGAGTGGAGTCGTCGGCGTGGCCGGTTCGGCCGCTGTCAACGAGTCGGCCCCCGCCATTCCGACGCCGAGCGCCGTGACCGCCGCGAAGCTGGCCAGTGCAATCGTCAGTGAGAGCTTGTTTCTCATCCCTTGCCTCGATACCCGCTGCTCCGGAAGGCGCAACCCAGATGCGCCTTCTTCCCACACAACAGCCTCGCCCACGCTACTGGTTCGCCCATGGGCGCGCAACGGCCGAAGCCGCCTCCCAACAAGGGCTTAATCAAGGCTGGATTCATGCCTGGGAAGCGGGAGACTTTCAATCGAGCCGGATGCGCTCGTTAAGGTGGTGTCAATGAGCGTGGATCACGACGAGCAGGACGGCCTCCGGGCCCGCAGTGAGCAGGCGATCGGAGAGATCGCCCAGGCGGTCCTCGACAACCCCACGCTGCACAATGCCCTTTCCGCTGCATTCGGCGCCCGGGAGAAGGCGATCGAGGCTCAGCAGGCTGCGATGAGTGCCCTCAACCTGCCGTCCGGGACCGATGTGGAACGGCTGGAGCGGCGACTACGCTCGTTTTCCAATCGGCTGGAGGATGTCGAGGAGCAGATCGATCAGGCGGTCCGCGATCTTGGCGAGATCCGCCGAAAACTGGCCAAAGCCGACAAGGTCTAACTCTCGACTTTAGGGTGAGAGTGTGGCGGCTGCGCCGTGGCCGGCTAGCTTTGCGGCCTCCGCGAGGACATCGTCTGAGATCCGCTCCCCAGTCGCCGACATCTCGATGATCAGCAGGGCGGCGACAGACAGGCCCAGGGTCTGAGCGCAGGCGAAGACCGTCGCGGTCTGCATGTCGGCGGCGGCAATGCCGGCGCCGGGCATCGGTTCGGCTGCGATCGTGTC